>CAYRKS010000120.1:0-3090 GCA_964424855.1 uncultured Lachnospiraceae bacterium | reverse complement strand
ATTTTTTGTGCAATCCATTCTAATTCTTTTGTGTCTAAATTATTTTGTATATTTTCATACACACTGTGTATCTGAGACAACAATGCATCCTTAATCGCAACTGTATCTTGGCATTCTTTTGAAGGAAGGATTCTATTGTAATATGTATAATTTTTTACAGCATTCTTCAATTCATGATGAAAATCAGAAAACGACTCATATCCCAATTTTTGAAGCATTCTCCATATTGTAGTTCTTGATGAGTTTGTAAGCTCTGCGAGATCATATATTGTTCCCTTAGAAGCCTCCTCCAGATGCTTTAAAATTCCTCTGCATACACTGTAATAGGTACTATCTGAAGGAAGCTGATTATAAAATACTATTAAGTTTTGTAATATATTCATAACATTTTTTCTCCTAGTTAGTGAACCTCAAAAAGCCCGCAGTTTGGCGCATACCAGACTGCGGGTTTCATCCACCTATTAAAAAATTTTACTCAAAATCTACAGATTTTCCTGTTCTTGCAGACTCACGAACTGCATCCATCAGTCGGAGAACCCTGCGAGTTTCAGGAATCTTTACCAGAAATTCTTCTTCCCCAGCCTGTGCCTTCAAATAATTCGTAAAATAGTCCTTGTGCTTTGTATCAACTTTTGGCAATTCCTCTACAATAAGTTTACCTTCTGGCGGCGGTCCAAAAGAACGCGTCGGACCTGCTGCTGTCATAGTACGTTTTCCACCTACATTTTGCAGTAAACCATTTGTACGTACGATTTTACCCTCTGGGAAAAATCCAT
Source organism: uncultured Lachnospiraceae bacterium (assembly GCA_964424855.1). Classification (GTDB taxonomy): domain Bacteria; phylum Bacillota; class Clostridia; order Oscillospirales; family CAG-272; genus Flemingiibacterium. Next base: position 2,314 of record CAYRKS010000120.1, on the reverse strand, counting down.
CAATATAAGCAGATCCCTGGTTGCCGCCCAAAAACCAATGGCGTTCAAACCAATGCTCCTTATCTGTCAGATAATATGTTCCCAGTTCAATCTCTCCCACCAGACCACTTTCAAAGCGAAGCATAATATGGAAATAGTCATCTACCTCTTTATTGATCACATTTCTGACATTTGCAAATACGCTGGTAACTTTTTCAGGAATCATCCAAAGCATCTGATCGATCAGATGTACTCCCCAATCATACAGCATACCGCCACCTTCTTCCATGAAGATATGCCAGTCATGCATATTTCCATTAAAACCGTAAAGCTGTGATTTTACAACATATAAAGATCCCAGTGTTTCAGAATCATAGACCGCTTTTGCTGTACGAAAATCAGGATCAAAACGTCTTTGATGATGAACTGTAAATTTTACTCCTGCCCTTTCACAAGCTGCTTCCATTTCATCCAAATCTTCCAAAGACATCGCTACCGGTTTTTCGCAGATCACATCCTTACCTGCCTCTGCCGCCTGAAGCACCAGTTTTTTATGCTGATTATTATTTGCAGCTATCAGAACAACTTCCACCTCTGGATCCTGGATCAGATCTTCCGCTTTTTTATAAGATTTTACGCCTTTTGGAACATCTTTTAATTGTTCTGGATCGATATCACATTCTGCGACTACCTGAATCCCGTCAAATTCCATAAGCATTTTTTCATGTTCATGACCCATAAAGCCGTGACCAATAATGCCAAACTTCAATCCCATATATGTTCCCCCTCTCTATTTTGCAAGAACTTTATCTTTATATTCTCTCGCCAAAATAACTATTTCAAATTTATCCCTCAATTGCCCTTCTGAGCGCTTCCTGATGGCGTCTGCACTGCTCAATACTATCCACACCTACGTCTCTCAGATGTTCTCCACCTTCATACTCAGAGCTCAAGAAACCTTTATATCCTGCTTTCTTAAATGCCTCCACAACCTCTGGGATCGCTACAGCAGTTTCTGTGTAATCCTCATGTACATTGTAAAATTTCGCATGTGTATGGAAAATATAATCAATATTATCGATAATATCCTGTGGATCAGACCAAGAATATGTAAAGGAAGAGCCTGCATACATTTTATCTCCAGGACCACCGCCAGCTTTCTCCACAGCTTCCATCATCTCCTGCATTCCATTTGCCATACGGTACTCCATATTTGCCTTTCCAAGGTCAAGATCATATTTGATCTTTACAAATCCTTTCGCTACTCTCTGCGCATATGCGTCATCTACGATCTTTAAGCATTCCTCAGATGCACCCATTCTCTTTGCTTTGTCTCTGAGAACATCCGGGATATTTTTACAAAAAATCCCCATATCCGGCACAAATCCAAAATATTTTGTTCCTGTTCTATGGATCATCTCCATGTATCCATCCGCCCATCCGGAATTTAAGGAAAATGGTGCATGTACCTCAAGTCCAATCTTTACGTTCATTTTTTCCGCATATTCCAAACTGCCTTCAATAACATCCATTGGAGTAGAAACCAAAGTTCGCAGCACTGGAAATCCAAGAAGACTTGCCAGACGGATATCTCGTTTCATCATATTGATCTGCTCACCCAAGCTCAGTGTGCGATTGGAATAGAGCCGATTTTCCAGAAATGCATCATAGCAGGAAGGAACCAGCCCATACTTGTCAAGTTTTGCAAACCAGTCTGCACGGAATTTCTCATCTTCGATTGGACTGGGAAATTTTTTGATCATCTGTTCTGCCAGCAGTTCCACGCCAGTTGCTCCGGTTTTGGCAGTCTCACGAAGGCATCCCTCCAAGTCTAATTTTCCATCATAATATTCATCCTGATAACTGTACAGGGAAATGCTTCTTTTAATATCATATGTCATCACGCTGTCCTCCTACTCTATATCGAAATCTGTCTCGCATGCAGCTATGATCGGAAATGGCATATAAGAAGGAACGATTGTTTGTACTGCCTTAATATGATGTTTTCCTGCTGCCAGTCCTCCTTCTTTCTTTACATTTACGATTGCATATTCCCCAAATTCCCAACGATAATCAGAATCTACCACTGTCAGCATCTGATCAAGCGTAAATGTCTCTCCATTCACTGTTAAGCTGATATCTTCACGAACAGCATCCTCACCATCCACATTTACACTGATATCATGAACAATAGATAATGTGATGCCTCGATAATACTGCGCTTTAAACTGAAACTGATATCCTGTAACTTTTCCATCTTTTTCTATATTTTTAAAACTATTCGGGTTATAAATCTGTCTAGCGGCCATTTTCCATTCCCTTTCTTTAGAAGAAT
>CAYRKS010000119.1:0-6047 GCA_964424855.1 uncultured Lachnospiraceae bacterium | reverse complement strand
GAGGAGCACGCATGGCTGAACAAATGAGCAAGCTCGATATTTTAAGAGAAAAGAATCCTTCTCTGAAATTCTACAGCGTGAACGATAAGGAATTTGCGCGCTACGGCTGTGTGCTGAAGCAGGACTATTCGAGTCTTGCCGAAGCGGCTTTGAAGCTCGAAATGCCGAAGGAGGGCTCGAAGTATGAGCCGTCCGTCGAGTCGTTCGAGGCTCTTCCGATCCGTGAAATGATAAAGGAGGAGCTTTTCGGTGAGCTTGAGATTCAGATGGGAAATTGCTGGGGCTACAGCTCCTTCCTCAACGCGCTCGAATGGCACAAGAACTCCGAGATAAACGTCGCTGCGACCGATCTTGTCCTCCTTCTCGCAAAGCTCGATGATGTTGAGGACGGAAAGCTCGACTCGAAGAAGGTCGTTGCTTTCTATGTCGCAAAGGGCGAGGCTATCGAGGTATACGCGGATACGCTTCATTTCTGTCCCTGCCAGGTCGAGGACAGCGGCTTCAACTGTGTTGTCGTTCTTCAGAAGGACACCAATACCAATCTCGAAAACAAACCCTCCGATCCGCTCCTTTTCAGAAAGAACAAGTGGATATTCTGCCATGAGAACAACGAAGGTCTCAAGGCAAAGGGCGTGGTTTCGGCGATCTTCGGCGAAAATTACGAGATAAAATACTGATATCGACCTTGAGTCGTAGACTCGGTTCAAGCGGAATACGAAACAGCGTATTCCGCTTTTCTTGAAAATTGCGAAAGGAACTTTATAAATATGAACTACATTCTCGGAATCGACTTTGGCGGCGGAGCTTCAAAGGCGACCCTCCTCTCTGCCGACGGCAAAATAGCCGCGACGAATACCGTTGAATATCCGACCTCCTATCCCGCCCCCGGTGAGGCGGAGCAGAACCCGCTCGACTGGTACGAGGCTACCCGAAAAAATATCTCGGCGGTCATCGAAAAATCCGGCGTTTCGCCCTCGGATATCGAGGCGGTCGCGCTTGACGCGGCAACTCACACCGCCGTTCTCTGCGACAAGGATTTCAATATAGTCCGCCCGTCGATCTATTGGACCGATTCGCGCTCGACCGAGGAGGTCGCATATCTCAAGCGCGAGTGGGGCGATTTCATCTACAAGCATGTCCTTCACAAGCCCGACACGATCTGGACGCTTCCGCAGCTCATGTGGATCAAAAAGCATCAGCCCGAGCTTTGGTCCAAGGTAGAGCATATAATGTTCGCAAAGGATTTCGTCCGTCATATGCTTTGCGGCGATTATGTCACCGACTATATCGAGGCTGAGGGCTCGATGTTCTTCGATTACACGACGCTCTCGTGGTCGAAGGAGCTTTGCGGACTTTTGGATTTCCCGATCGAAAAGCTTCCCGAGGTGGTCAAGCCGACCGATTTCGTCGGCAAGATAACAAGAGCTGCCGCCGCTGACACCGGGCTTTGCGAGGGAACACCGGTAGTCTGCGGAACGACCGACACGGTCATGGAGGTCTTCGCCGCAGGAGCGGTAAAGAAGGGACAGATGACCCTCAAGCTTGCGACCGCGGGACGCATCTGCGTGATAACCGACCGTTCGTATCCCGACAAGAATCTCATAAACTATTCTCACATCGCCGACGGTCTTTGGTATCCCGGAACGGCGACCAAGGCGTGTGCCTCCTCACTCAGATGGTATCGTGACACCTTCGGAGGCGATTACCGCTCGATCGATGAAGCGGCAAAGAATATCGATATCGGCTCGAACGGACTGGTCTTCCACCCCTACATAAACGGTGAGCTGACCCCCTATGCCGATCCGAAGCTCTGCGGAAGCTTTATCGGTGTGCGCGCAAATCATACCAAGGCGCATTTCGACCGCGCCGTGCTTGAGGGCGTTGCAATGTCGATGCTCGACTGCAAAAAGGCTCTCGAGGCGATCGGGATCGAGCATTCGAACAAGGCGACCGTCATCGGCGGCGGAGCTTCGAGCCCGCTGTGGAGACAGATCGTTGCCGATGCGCTCGGCTTTACGCTCGTTCAGAACCGTGACAGCGACTCGTCCTTCGGAACGGCTATGCTTGCGGGAGTCGCATCCGGCGTTTTCGACAGCTTTGAAGCGGCTCTTGAAAAATGCACCGAGGTCAAGTCCTTTACCGAGCCGAATCCCGAAAATGCCGAGAAGTACGAAAAGCTCTTCGAACGCTACAAGGCAGTTCACGACGCTCTCGCGCCGATCTATGACGCATGATGAAATATCTCGTTTTTGTCAAGGTGGTAAAGGGCGAGCTTTCGCCCTTTGACGAGGCTGCCCTCGAGACCGCGCTGAAGCTTCGCGAGGAGAGCGGCGGAGAGATCATTGTGCTGACGATGGCTCCCGAGACCGCCGCCGATCGAATGAAGGCTCTGACCCGACTCGGAGTCGATAGAGCGATCCTTATCTGCGACAAGGCGTTTGCGGGATCGGATACGGCGGCGACCTCGTACATCCTCTCTCTTGCGGCAAAACGCTTCACGGACGGTGGAGAATATCTCATCCTCTGCGGACGGCAGAGCATGGACGGAGACACGGCTCAGGTCGGGGTCTCGCTTGCGGCAAGGCTCGGTATACCTGCGCTCACAAATGTGATGACCGAGCCGAGGCTCTCGGGAAATGAGCTTTCCTGCACGACTCGAATGGGAGATGAAAGCGCGTCTCTTCCGGCACTTCTGACTCTCGAGCGGATCGCAAGGCTGAGATTTCCGCCCATGCGCGCAAAGCCTCACGATATCGAGCGGCTCGATGCGAAGGGACTCGGCGCGGATATAAGAAAATGCGGTCTCAACGGCTCGCCGACAAAGGTTTTGCGCTCGTTTGAAAGCCGGCGCGGACAGCGTTTTTGCGAATTTCTGCCGCGCGAGGAGTTCATGAAGCGGCTCGAGGAGATAAAGGCTCTCGAGCTTCAGTCCGAGCATAAGAGCGAGATATCGGACAGAAAGCTGCCCGAGATATACGCGGTCGGTACCGAGGTCGTCGAGTCTGCCGCGCGGCTTTCGGACAATGTGGTGAGCCTCGATCGAATGACCGCCGATGAGCTTGTATCGCTGTTTCGCGAAAAAAAGCCGAGCGTCGTGCTGTTTCCGTCGGATTTTTGGGGACGTAGGATCGCGCCCGAGGTCGCAACACGACTAGAGACCGGACTTTGCGCCGACTGCACTCTGCTTGAGACCGACGGCGAAAAGCTTTTCATGTACCGTCCGGCTTTCGGCGGGAATATAACAGCGAAGATCGAGTGCCGCACTCTGCCGCAGATGGCGACGGTTAGAACGGTATCTCAGAGCGCGGAGCTTATGATCTCGGCGGGACTCGGGGTTAAAAATGAGCTTGATCGGGTAAGGAGCTTTGCCGAAGGTCTCGGCGCACAGCTCGGAGCCTCGCGCGGTCTGGTCGATGGCGGCTTCGCGCCCTATGAATGGCAGGTCGGAATAACCGGTCGAACGGTCGCACCGAAGCTCTATGTGGCGATCGGGATATCGGGCGCGGTGCATCACACCGCCGCTATCGAGGGCAGCCGATTCATCGCGGCGATAAATCCCGACAAAAACGCACGGATATTCGATTTCTGCGATTTCGGATATGTCGGAGAATTTTGAAGCCGAGCTTAATAAAATACCTCTGAACGAGCGAATCGCATCAGCGATCCGCTCGTTTTTGACTGCCAAAAAAATGCTGAAATTTTTGTGCAATTTTACAATGAGAACAAACGCAAACTAAAAGTCGAAGAACTTTTGTTGTGGCAAAATAACAAAATCATGCACAAGTATTTTGGATCTTTACAATTGCTTTTTTACGGCTCGGAGAATTGAAAGGTCTTTATTCATAAAAAAGTCAATATCAAAAAAAAAAAAACGTATAAATTCCCGAAAAGCTCTTGATTTCCAAAATGATTTGTGCTATAATATAAAAGGAGTCGAAAAGCTCCGAAAAATTATGTATTTTCAGAAAGGAAATCATGCAATGAAAAAATTTACATCCTTCGCACTCGCAGCTCTAATGGTAACTGCGCTCAGCTTCTCCGCTTCCGCGGCTAACTCCTTCACGGCGGCTTCCGGTACTCCCACCATCGACGGTCTTATGGACGACGCTTACAAGGCAGCCGAAGAGATCGCCATCAACGTGAAGACCGCCGGTGACGGCAAGACCTCGGGAACCGCGCGCGTACTTTGGGACAGCAAGAACATATACGTTTTCTTCGACATCACCGACCCGATCATCTCAGAGGCTCCCAACACGTCCCAGTACTACAATACCGACTCGGTTGAGTTCTTCATCGATCTCTCGGGTACTCCGGGGGATATCACCAAGATCAACGCCGGTCAGTGGACCGCACAGGCTCCGATAAGCGGTGCGGCAGGCGATTGGCAGGGACGCGGTCTCCACCGTGACACCAATGTTGCAAACGCTTCCTACAAGGCTGTAAAGACCGATAAGGGTTATACTCTTGAGATGCAGCTCCCGTGGGGCGCGGATTATACTCCTTTTGCAAATGCCGAGATCGGCGTTGCATTCCACATCAACTCCGATGAGGACGGCAAGGACGGACGTGAGGGCGAGTACTTCGCAGGCGAGAATCAGACCGAAGCATGGTCTACCTCTGAAAACTATGACAAGCTGACCCTCAGCGCAAAGAAGTATGTGGAGCCCAAGAACGAAACGGCAGCGCAGACCGCAGATATGGGCATTGTCGTAGCTGTAGCTTCGATCGCAGCTTCGGGCGCGGCATTTGTTTCGCTTAAGAAGAGAAAATGAGCTTAATATAAAAAGCCTCGGGACACCGATCACTCGGTGTCCCGTTTTTGTTGCCGTTGGAGGGTAAAATCGGAAAAATTCGAATTTTTTTCAAAAACCCCTTGACAAACGGCTTGAGATGTGATATAATAATGCCCATCAAACAGGTAGGTTTAGTGGGTAAACACCCACCGCTTTAATAGGATATCACACTGCCGACTTTGAATAATAAAATACAGCTCCGAACGGAGCGGAAAGGGTGCCTTCGAAAAAACGAAGGCGATGGTAGATAAAATGAAGGTATATAACGGAGTGTCAGAGCTTATCGGAAACACACCGCTCGTCGAGCTCAAGAATTTCGAGGCGAAGTACGGAGTAAACGCAAGACTCCTCGCAAAGCTCGAATATCTCAATCCCGCGGGAAGCGTTAAGGATCGTATCGCAAAGGCGATGATCGAGGATGCGGAAAAGCGCGGAGCATTGAAGCCGGGTGCGACGATAATCGAGCCGACCTCGGGAAACACGGGTATCGGTCTTGCCGCCATCGCCGCTTCGAAGGGCTATCGCCTGATCCTCACGATGCCCGAGACAATGAGCGTTGAGCGCAGAAACATCCTCAAGGCATACGGCGCGGAGCTGGTGCTCACCGACGGCACCAAGGGCATGAAGGGCGCGATCGCAAAGGCGGATGAGCTTGCCGCCGAGATCGAGGGAAGCTTCATCCCGGGTCAGTTTGTAAACCCCGCAAATCCTTCGGCACATATCGCGACCACCGGTCCCGAGATCTGGAATGACACCGACGGAAGCGTCGATATCTTCGTCGCGGGCATCGGAACGGGCGGAACGATAAGCGGTATCGGCAATTTCCTCAAGTCGAAAAATCACAACGTGAAGATCGTCGGTGTGGAGCCGGCAGGCTCTCCTTTCCTCACCAAGGGCATAGTCGGACCGCATAAGCTTCAGGGCATCGGTGCCGGCTTCAAGCCGGACACACTCGATCTTTCCGTGGTGGATGAGATACTGACCATCGAAAACGAGGACGCATTCGCCGCAGGACGCACTATCGCACGCAGTGAGGGCTTTCTTGTCGGTATTACTTCGGGCGCGGCTCTCCACGCGGCTTCGATCCTCGCAAAGCGTCCTGAAAATGTCGGAAAGACCATCGTCGCGCTCCTGCCCGACACAGGCGACCGCTATCTCTCGACTCCGATGTTCAGCGAGTGAGCCGATTTCGGCTTCATATCGTCCGATTTGGACAGATAAAATAAAGGGACAGCCTCGAGTCGTTCGAGACTG
>CAYRKS010000118.1:0-6073 GCA_964424855.1 uncultured Lachnospiraceae bacterium | reverse complement strand
TATTATGCTTCTCTTGCTTGGACTGGATAGCCAGGTGCGTATAAGTCCCAGGATGGCCCTGGGGCGACTGCTCCTGTAGGGAGCCTAACTCTGGGAAAGCCTCCTTATTCCACCTGGGAGGTGGTCAACCCCCTTTTACACACTTTGGGGTTCCCCTCCTCCCACCTAAAAAACCACAAACGGAGAATTTTATGAAGAAGGTAATAGCGCTTGCTTTGGCGGCGGCGTTGACGGTCGGAGGGATAGCGACCGTGTCGTGCGGCGAAAAGGAAGAGACGAAGATCACGAACGTGTTCAAGGAGACTTTAATAAAGCTTCCGGAGGAATATTGGGGGAACGATAACGTCAGTCTCGGAGCGATCAAAATGGTCGGAGATACGATCTATTCGATGGCATCGCGCTATGACGAAAAGACGGGAATGTCGGAATCGTTTTTCCTGCCGATCTATCTTGACGGTACAACCGGCGAGGAGATAAAGATCGATACTCCGGTCGGAGACGAAAACGGAAACGGCGACGGATATCTTAACGGCTACGCCTTCGGCTATAACGGCGAGCTGTGGGTGAATTTTACCTCCTATTACTTCGACGAGGAGGTCGGCTATCAGGAGAATAACGAGCTGCGCCTTTATGAGCAGGTCGGTGACGAGGACTATACGATAATCGACCTTTCGTCGCTGAATAATATTGAGACCGGAGAGCAATTCTACTTCTATAATATGTATGCCGCACCGGACGGCTCACTCGTTCTCTCAAGCTGGCAGAACGCGGCGATCCTCACCGCTGACGGTAAGCTCCAAATGATCGAGTACGAAAACGATAACGACCACGAGATCGGCTCGTTCTTCGTCTGCAACGATAAGCTCTATGCGACGATCTATATGTACGGCGGAGAAGGCTCCGAATCGATTCTTGCAGATGTCGATACCGTGAACGGTAAATTCGGCGAGGAGCATACTCTCCAGAACTCGAGTATGATGTATAACCTCATGCAGGGCGATGAGAACTACGATTTTTTCTATAACGACAGCAACTCGATCTGGGCGGCGAATATCGATGAGGAGGGTGTCACGGAGATACTCAACTTCATCAACTCGGATATCGACGGCTCGAACGTGTATAATATACTCCCGATCTCGGCGGATAAGTTCATCGCAATGTCCTACGACAACGAGACCTATCTCCAGAACCTCGTCGTTTACGATCGTATCCCCGATGATCAGGTCGCAAGCCGCGAGCTTATTACTCTGGCGACCCCGAGACTCAGCTATAACACTCGAAGCTACGTCCTCAAGTTCAATAAATCTAACGATAAGTACAGAATAATCGTCGATGACTATTCGATCTACGCGACCGATGATGATTATAACGCGGGCGCGACCCGCCTTGCCGCAGATCTCACCGCGGGAAAGCTCCCCGACATACTTGAGATCGGCGATTCGATCCCCTTTGAGTCCTACGCTGCAAGAAAGCTTTTCGCCGATCTCTACACGCTGATGGACGAGGACGAGAGCTTTGATAAAAACGATTACCTCACGAACATTTTCGAGGCGGGCGAGATCGACGGAAAGCTCTACTCGCTCATCCCGCGCTTCAGACTTCAGACTCTGGTCGCAAAGAACGAAAATCTCGAGGGCATGACCGGCTGGACGGTCGAGGAATTTATGCGGTTCGCGAAGGAGCATCCCGATATGCAGATGTTCGACTACGACTTCAACCGCGCGTCCTTCATTGAGAGCATAGTTAATTTCACCCGAAGCAATTTCGTCAACAGCGAGACCGGCGAGTGCAATTTCGACAGCGAGGAATTTAAGGCGATACTCGAGTTTGCGAACGAATATCTCTCGACCGACGATTTCTGGTCGAACATCGATTATGACGAGGTCGGAGATGACTTCTGGATGGAATACGAGGAGCGTTTCCGCGACAATCGCGTGCTTCTTCTGTCAAGCGGCTTCGGAAATCTCTTCACCTCCGCGAGAAGCATTGTCAATTACACACTCTACGGCGAATTTACCTGCATCGGCTTCCCCTGCGAGGAGGGCAACGGCGCGGGAATAACCCCGAGCATGGAATTTTCGATCATGAACAAATCGAAGCACAAGACCGGAGCGTGGGAATTCCTGAAGACCATGATCTCCGAGGACAATCAGATGCCGACACAGACGCGCTGGGGCAGCTGGAACTACGGCAGCGGTATCCCGATCCTGAGAAAGGCTATCGACAAGCAGCTTGAGATCGCGGTGACACCGCCCGAGGAATATAACGTAACGAATGGCGGCATAGTATACGGAAGCCTGACCTCGAGCACGATAGCGGTCACAGAGGCGACCGTGTCCGCCGAGACCGAGGTCGTTACCGACGAAGCCGAGACCGAGGTCGATCTTGACGGAGACGGAGCTTTAGACAGCGACATAGCGGTCGATGACGATATAGTTGTCGAGCCCGAGGAGCAGTACAAGGACTATTTGAGTGACTCGCAGGCAGCCGAGCTTCTCCGCTTGGTCACCGGCGCGAAGCAGATACTTCGCGCGGACGACGATCTGCTGGCGATAATCATCGAGGAAGCCGAATATTACTTCAACGGCGAAAAATCGCTCGATACGGTCGTTCAGATAATCCAGAACCGCGCAGAGACCTACATTGCGGAATCGCGCTGACGGTAATTTAAGCAGTGAAGTCCCGTCCCACCGAAGGTGGGGCGGGGCTTTTTATCCCTTCGAGTCGAGGTTGAGTCGGGAAAGGCTTGAATTTTTCGAGAAAATTTGCGATAGGTGTTGCAAAATCGGTCGAAGTATGCTATAATATACTTGCGGATTTATTCGAATTTTGAGAGTCAAGGGGGATTTGGAAATGATCGAGGAAGTATTTATAGACGGTCTGAGGGCTTCGCTGTGGTGCGAGGGCTTGAAGGCGGAGCTGACGGACGGGGAATGGAGCGAGCTTTTCAGACTTGCTCACAGTCAATTTTTACTGCCTATGCTGTTCGAAGCGGCATTTGCGGGAGGGAAGGATTGCAATTTTGCAAATGGCTCTCCGATATACGAGCAGGTGCGAAAGCGTGCGGTCTCGGCGGTCGTGCGTCAGACCTCACGGACGGTGGATTTTCGGCGACTTTATAAATTTTTGAGAGAAAAGGGTCTGCATCCGATCGTGATAAAGGGTCAGCTGTGCAGTCGGCTTTATCCCATGCCCGACCATCGGATCAGCTCGGACGACGATATTTTCGTGAAGCCCGAGGAGCTTGCCGCCTGCCGAGCCGCGCTGTGCGAATTCGGCTTGACCTGCGACCGTTCCGAGGACGAAACGGCTGACGAATACACCTACACGAACGAATATTTGTACATCGAGCTGCATTCCTCGCTTTTCGACTCGAAGGATTTCGCGGGCGGAGATTTCAATCGATTTTTCACCGATGTACACAAGAAAGCGGTCGAGATCGACGGGATATTGTCCATGCCGCCGCACGAGCATTTTTTGTACCTGATACTTCACTCGTTCAAGCATTTTCTCTACAGCGGAGTCGGTATTCGCCAGACCTGCGACATAGCGTTTTGGGCGAAGGAATATTCCTCCGAAATCGACTGGGAGCTGTTGCATTCACAGCTTTCGAGTCTTCATGCGCAGATATTTGCGGCGGCTCAGCTTGAGCTTGCGAAAAAGCGGCTCGGATTTTCGTTCGAGCTTCCGCCGATCTGGGCAAGGTACGAGATAGACCTCGCGCCGATGCTCGACGATATGTTCGACGGAGGGGTTTACGGCTCGGAGACCATGACCCGACTGCACAGCTCAACGGCGGTGCTTTCGGCGGTCAAAGCCGATCGCACGGGCAAAAAGCAGGGAATGGTTAAAAGCTTGTTTCCGAATTATGAATATATGTCGGGGAAATATCGCTACGTTAAGGAGCATCCGTGGCTTTTGCCGATCGGCTGGGCGAATCGAATGGTCGATTATTTGAAGGAGCTTCGCACGGATTCGGATTCGAGCGCGGCGGGCAGCCTAAAGCTTGCAAACGAGCGGATCGAGCTTTTGCGATACTACAATGTGATAAAATAAAAAATGAGACGCGGCGCGTCTCATTTTTGCGTTTGCGAATTTCATTGCATTTTTATGCGCTTGCATTTATGCGTTTTGCATTTTATGCGTTTGCGGAGCTGTATAGCTGTATATAAATAAAATCAGAGCTTATTTAGCAGCTCGGCGGTGTCGATAGCGTCGTTCACCGCGTCGGCGATGGTTATGCGGTCGAGCTTTTCCGCCAATTCCTTGTTCACCTTTTCGAAAACAAGGTGGAACAGACAGCATTTTTTGTCATTATTGCGCGAGCAATCGTAATCTCCGCCAAGACAGCGCGAAATCTCGAAGGGACCCTCTATTGTTTCAACGACGCGGCGCATGGTGATGTCCTGCGGCGGAAGGGCGAGCATATAGCCGCCGGACGAACCCTTTCGCGAGGTGATCATGCCGCAAAGCACCAGCTTTCGCAGAATTTTCACGGTGAAACGCTCGGGGACGCAGGCGGTCTCGGAAATCGACTTTGCGTCGAGCGTTTCGCCCGATCTCGCGAGGACCCGGACGATCCGCAGCGCGTAGTCGGCTTCCTGTGTGAATCTCATTTTTATGTTTCCTTTATGTAATCTATACTGAAATAGTACAATAAAATTATACACCATTTCGGTCGATTTGTCAATAGGAAATTGAAAATCGAATGTGAATTTTATGTCACCAAACCGTAAATTTGCGCAGTGAGCTTGAATACCCACTTGACGCGGCGGTTGATTTGAGGTATAATATAATCGTGGGGAAATTTTCCCGCGCGGATCAAAAAATATCATCGCCCGCGCCGCGCACGGCAGGGCTTAAAAGGAGTTATAATGCTTTACAATCTTCTCATAGAAAAGCTCGCGGTCGGCGACGAGCTTGAGGGCTTTTATGTTCTGAAGGATGCCGTTTTGAAGACCTCCTCCGCGGGCAAGCCCTTTCTCGCGGGCAGCGTTTCGGATATGTCGGGCAGCATCGAAATAAAGGTCTGGGACTACTCGGGGTCGGTCGGCGCGTCGCAGTCGGATATCGGAAAAATCATCAAGCTTCGCGGAACGGTCTCGGAGTTCAAGGGGAATTTGCAGCTCGTTCTGACTAACATACGTCTTGCGAACGAGACCGACGAATACGATATCTCGCGTCTCGTTCCTACCGCTCCTATAAACAAAAGCGCGACCGCAGAGGAGGTCGTGCGCCTGATAAATTCGATAGCCGATGCGGATTACCGAAGGCTCGCAGTGGCTATGTTCGAGCGTCATCGCGACAAATTTTTGTCTATTCCGGCGGCAAAATCGGTGCATCACGGCTTTATTTCGGGACTTTTGATGCACACGGCGACCATGATGAAGGCGGCTGACTTTCTTTCGGGGCTTTATCCCGAGGTCATCGACCGCAGTCTTTTGCTCGTCGGAACGCTTCTGCACGACTTTGCGAAGGAGCGCGAATTTGCGTTTTCGGAGCTGGGACTCGTCACCGAATATTCGATGAAGGGGCAGCTGCTCGGTCATCTCGTAATGGGCGCGACCGAGGTCGCGAAGCTGTCTGAGGAGCTGGGTATTCCGGAAAATAAATCAATACTGCTTCAGCATCTTTTGCTTTCTCACCACGGTGAGCCGGAGCACGGCGCGGCGATCCGCCCGATGTGCGCCGAGGCTGAGCTGCTTTCGCTGATCGACAACATGGACAGCCGCATGGAGATATACGCCGAGGCACTGCGCGACCTTCAGCCGGGAAGCTTCACCGGACGCATACCCGCTCTCGAAAAGCGGATATTCAAGCACGAATAAAAATCGCATGAGCCGAAAAACGCCACAAGGGAGCTTGTGGCGTTTTTTGCGTGAAAAGCGGATGGGGAAGAAAAAATGTCGGTATCGAGCGGGAGGGCGAGGGATTTATGGCAATTTACGGGTACATTCGCGTCAGCAGCCGCGACCAAAACGAGGCTCGTCAGCTGGTCGCGCTGAGGGAGGCGGGGGTAGAGGAGCGGAACATTTATCTTGACAAGCGGTCGGGGAAGGATTTCGATCGACCG
>CAYRKS010000117.1:0-6098 GCA_964424855.1 uncultured Lachnospiraceae bacterium | reverse complement strand
TGATCCCGAGCATCAGCACAAGGATCGACAAAACAGACAAAAATCGTTTCATTTCAGTCCTCCTTATAAATAGCTTAAGACAATTATACCGTAAAATCCTTCGCTTGTCAATACAGAGGCAATATTTCTGTAAAAAAAACCAATTATTTTTCCGTACAATATCATTTTAAGCAGTTTTTGAAGCCGAAGCTTGGCATAATATCAAAAAAGCAAAAATATTTTTCCCCTAAAACCATCGAAAAAAAACGTTTAATAAGTGCTTCGAATGATTAAAGTATTCTTTAATTAAAAATATTTTAGACAAAAAAAAAAAAAAAAGCTTGACTTTTCGTGCATTGTGTGATATAATAGAGTAAAAGAAAATTTTTTTGGAGGAATTGTATTATGAAATTCTTTAAGCGTCCCCTTGCGGCAATGCTCCTTGTGGCAATGCTCGCATCTGTCGCAGCCTGCGGTGACACCACCTCCGGCGGCGAAGACACCACTGCGTCCGATTCGAATGCTGACACTACCTCTTCGGGCGAAAACGTTGCAAACCTTCCCGACAAGAAGTACAACACCGACTTCACTATCCTGACCCGCACCGCCTATGACTTCGAGTTTGCAGCCGAGGAACAGACCGCCGACACTCTCAATGACGCGGTTTATCTGCGCAACACCGCAGTAGAGGATCGTTTCGGTGTTGACATCGTTACCGTCCCCACTCCCTGTAACTGGGGCGATGAGGCTACCGCCTTTAACACGACTCTCCGCGCTTCGATCATGTCGGGCGGCAGCGAATATGATCTCGTTGCCGGCTATGCCGCTACCATCGGTAAGATCGTTGAAAAGGGTATGTTCCTTGACTTCAACGAGCTGCCCTATATCGACTTCTCGCAGCCCTGGTGGTCCGAGCAGGTCAATGACGAGCTCACCATCAACAACAAGTGCTATATGATGACCGGTGACGCATCGATCGCTCTCTGGCAGAATATGCGCGCGCTCTTCTTCAACAAGCGTATCGCAGACGAGTACAAGGTAGAAGACCTCTACTCGCTCGTAAAGTCTGGTGACTGGACTCTCGACAAGCTCATTGAAGTCACGAAGGATGTCTATAACGATCTTGACGGCGATACCACCGCAAGCGAGGGCGACCTTTACGGCTTCATCCTCGGCTATTCGACCGAGATCGACAATATGCAGGATGCCTTCGAGCTTCCCGTTACCACCAAGGGTGACGACGGTATCCCCTATATCTCGGTAAAGACCGAGCGCAGAGTTGATGCCGTTCAGAAGATCAACCAGTATGTCTGGGAGAACGACGGAGTTTACTTCAATACACACGCAAACACCTACAGAACCGAAAACGCTCAGATGTTCAGCGACGGTCGCGGTCTCATCCTCACCACCACCCTCGGTCAGTCCGAGATCATGCGTGCAATGGACGATGACTTCGGAATCATCCCCTACCCCAAGTACGATGACAAGCAGGAGAGCTACCATTCGACCTCGCTCGACGAGTTCTCGATGTTCGTAGTTCCCTCCGATGTCAAGGATCCCGAAATGACCGGAGTTATCCTCGAAGCACTCAGCTATGAGAGCTACAAGACCGTTGTTCCGGCGTTCTACAATATTGCACTCAAGACCAAGGCGGCTCGTGACGATGAATCCTCCGAAATGATCGATATCATCCGTGACGGACTCTCCTTCAACTTCGGCTACCTCAACTCGAGCGCAATCGGTGGCGCGGGACACGTATTTGTCGGTCTCGTCAGAAACAATAACAACAATGTAATGTCCACCTACGATGAAAAGATGGCTACCTACGAGGAAAACCTCGCAAAGCTCATCGAAGCCTACAACTGATAACCAACAGCATAAAAGCTGCCGCAAAGTCTGCGGCAGCTTTCTTTTTTAGTCCCTGCTGTAATCCGCGATGCTCTCGTTCGATTCGCGAAAAAGCAGTGAGATGCACCAGATCGAGGCGAGTCCGACTATCGTGTAGATTATTCGCGCAGCGACCGAGTTCTGTCCGCCGCATATCCACGCAACGATGTCAAATTTGAACAGTCCGACCGCTCCCCAGTTTATACCGCCGATTATCGAGAGTATGAGTGCTATCCTATCGAGCATAAATTTCACCACAGCGTTTCGCATTTTTTCGCAAAACGCTCCCTTTCTGACTTTTGCGTCGATATTATTGTTGCCGCGCGCGGGGATATTATTCAGAGCGTTTGCACCTCGAAAGGAAATTTTTTTCATTCGCGCCTTTTCGGCAAAAAAATTTCGAGACCCGGTGTATAATATTATCAGACGATCTCGGGAGGTGAGGATACGAGCGTTATATACGCCGACACACTTTTCTTTGTGAACTTTTCGATGGATTTTTTGACCCTCTGCATAACCGGAAAAAGCCTTCACGCACCGCTCGAGCCAAAGCGACTCGGACTTGCCGCCGCGCTCGGTGCCGCCTTTGCGACCCTTTCGGTGCTGATCACTTCCGACTCGCCAATCTCATTTTTTCTATCGAGCGTAGCTTTTGCCGCCTGTACGCTCGGGATGTGTGCGCTTGCCTACAAAAAGAGCGTTTTTCGCAGTGCCGCAGTCTTCACCGCCGTGAATCTCGGGCTTGGTGGGATGATAAGCGTCATGTGCGAATGGCTTCGAAAAAGCGGATTCGCAATGTCGAGCGGCTCGAGCCTCGAGGCTCCGACTCTGCTCCTATTCGCACTTATCGCGGGCGCGGTGAGCCTGCTTTACGACCGCCTTCGCACGGTAAAAAAGCGCGAGGTCTCGGCGGTGATAAAGCTTTTCGGAAAAAGCATAAAGCTTCGGCTACTGTGCGACAGCGGCGATCTATTGTGCGAGCCGATAAGCAAAAAGCCCGTGGTGATCGTCTCACCGATGGTCATCGGGATGTCGGAGCTGCCCGAAAATATGCCCGAGGAGCTGCGGCTCTGCGCGATACCGACCGAGGCAGTCACGGGAAAGCGGCTGATCTACGGCTTTTTCAGTGAGCTTGAGGTCGAGGGAAGGCTCGTTTCGGCGGTCATCGCACCGATCGATACCGATTTCGGCGGCTTTGACGGAATAATCCCCGAAAGCCTTTTATAACAAATTTCGGAAAGGATGGAAACAAGCATGAAGCAAATGGGCTTTGAATTTTTGTCGGGCTTTGCGGAGCGGATCGGAGCGTTGATCTCGCGCCTGCTCCAAAAACCGCGGCGAAGCAGTCACCGCTCGGTTCACTACATAAACGGCGCGGCGACCCTTCCGCCACCGCTCGACCCGGAGCGCGAAGCCGAGCTTATAAGCGCGCTTTCGAGCGATTCTCCCGAGGCGGCGCGAGGTGAGCTGATCGAGCATAATCTCCGACTTGTCGTCTACATCGCGAAAAAATTCGAGAGCAGCGGGAGCGGCATCGAGGATCTGATCTCCATCGGCACGATCGGACTGATAAAGGCAATAAACACCTTCCGCGCCGACAAAAGCATAAAGCTCGCGACCTACGCCTCTCGCTGTATCGAAAACGAGATACTCATGTACATACGAAAAATATCGGGAAAGCGTGAGCTTTCGATCGATGAGCCGCTGAGCGTTGACTGGGACGGAAACGAGCTTCTCCTCTCAGACATTCTCGGGAGCGACGAGGACGATGTGATGAAGCGGCTCGAGGCGGCAGAGGACAAAAAGACGATAAAAAACGCGCTCTCTCAGCTCGAGGAGCGCGAACGCTTGATAATAACTCTGCGCTACGGTCTCGGAGGAGGGAGCGAGCTGACTCAAAAGGAGGTCGCGGATATGCTCGGCATCTCGCAGTCCTACATCTCACGCCTCGAAAAGCGCATACTCGCGCGGCTCGGCGAGGAGCTGACGGGCAAGCTGTGAAAAAATCGGGACGATCGAAGGATCGTCCCGATTTCGCTTGTGAAATTTAATTGCTCATCGCATCGAGCATATTGGTGATCTTATTCTCAGCGTCGCCCTTGTTTGCGGCGATCTTGGAGGAAACATCCGAGCTGCCGTTTACAACGACCGACTTCATAGCCTCGGAGGTCTTAGCGATCCACTGGTATGCAACGCCGACGTCGAACGAACGGGTTTCCTTGATGATGTTCAGCATCTCGATCGACTCCTCGTTTCTCAGACCCTTCTGCTCGACCATGACAGAGAAGTACTCGTCGATGACCGTCGCATCCGATTCATAGGAGATAGCGTCAAAGAGCTGACCGACTCTCTCGGGAGCATTGTTGGTGATCGGGATGGTAAAGACTGCGACCTGATGCACGGAGGTGGAACGATAATCCTTCTGGCTCTCGTCGAGCTTAGGCATCGGGAGGATACCGAACGACTGATCCATGTTACGAAGGAGCTGCGAGGTCTTGAGCTCGGCAGCGAGGAAGAGTGCGCGCTGAGTCTCGTAGATCGTCTGATAGTAGGTGCTATCGGTCGGCTCTGCGCTCCAGTTGAGCTCCATACGTCCGTCGGCAACATTCATTTCAGCCAACTTCTGAATAGCGTTTACAAACTTTTCGGACTCACAGGTGAGTACGGGAAGATCATCGGAATCCTTGCTGACATAGTCAACGCCGAGACCGAAGATAAGCTCATCGACCGCGTTGCTGAACGAAACGGTTCCGTAGACCGATTTGCCCTCGCCGTTCTTTGCGAAGGAATCATCGCCGTTGAGGCTTGCCGCCAGCTTGTTGTACTCATCGAGCTTGTCGAGAGTCCACTTTCCGTCCTTGACGAGCTGATAGGGATACTCGGTCTGAAGATCGTCGAGCATCGACTCGTTGAAGAAGAGGCACCAGAGGCTGTCCCAACCCATGAGGTGTGCCGAGGAGGTAGCGAAATAGTTCTTGTGACCGAGCGAGGTCGATTCAAGCATTACCTGATCCCAATAGCTCTCCTCGAGGTGGATCGTATCGATATCGTTAAGGCAGTAGAAATATCCTGCGGTAAGGCTGTCGATAAGGCGGTTCATCGGGAGATATGCCGCGTCATAAACATCCTCCTGCGCGAGAATGAGGGTCTGGAGAGTGTTGACCATCGTGCTGTAATCGTCATTGACCTCTTCGATCTCGCAGTTGAACTGCTGCTTTACACGCTCGTTACGGTTGTAGATCGCGTCATTGACGGTCTCGCCGATGACCTCATCCGGCTGGATGAGGCATATCATGTTCCAAAGATTCTTCTTGACGTTGTATATGGTGAAGGTCTCGCCCTCGAAATTCGTGTCTCCGTAATATTGGTAGCCCTTTTCCTCGACCTCTGCCGTGGTGGTATCACCCGCAGTCGTGTCGTTTCCCTTTCCCTCGGTATTGTCACCGCAGGCAAAAGTGCCAAGCAGCATCGCCGATAAAAGCATCAGGCTTATCGCGCGTTTGGATCCCTTCATGATTAGTGATCTCCTTCATAAAAAATCATTTGATTTGCACCTGTTTTAGGTACATTTTGTATATAATCAATTATAACATAAATTTTATTCCTTGTCAATCGGTATTGTTCACAATATATATATATATATATATATTGTTTTATAATAATTTTCACAGTTCGTTCAGCATTTTCACGAATCGGACATTGAAAATTCCGTCGTATGGTAATTTTCAACAAATCGCACTGTTTTGCATAATTTCTTCAAAAAATGAAAAATTTACACAGATTTTGCGAAAGACTATTGCATTTCGCGCCGAAATAATGTATAATAATATATGAAATGAATATGCTCGAAAATTCGCGGCAGCTTCAATAAAAATCGAAAGGAAAACAGCAAAATGAAAACAAATCTCAGCGCGATCCATGAAAAGAAAGCCTTTATCTGCGATATGGATGGTGTCATCTATCACGGAAACCGCCTCCTTCCCGGCGTTCCCGAGTTCACAAAATGGCTCAAGGACAACAACAAGGACTTCCTTTTCCTCACCAACTCCTCCGAGCGCGCTCCGCGTGAGCTGGCTCAGAAGCTCTCGCGCATGGGTCTTGATATAAGCGAGGAGCACTTCTACACCAGTGCGCTCGCTACCGCAGCCTTCCTCGCCTCTCAGTGTCCCGGCGGAAGCGTTTACGTCATCGGCGAACCCGGTCTGGTCAACGCGCTCTACGATGCCAGACTC
>CAYRKS010000116.1:0-6121 GCA_964424855.1 uncultured Lachnospiraceae bacterium | reverse complement strand
TGAGCTCACGTGCGAGGACTACCCGCTTTGCGCCGAGCTTATACCACTCCTCGGCAGCCGCCGCACTGACGGTCGAGGATTGAGTTGAGATATGCAGCTCGGTGTTTTTCATGTATTTTTTTACGAGCGCGATAACTCCGAGGTCAACGGCGATCACCGCGTCTATGCCGAAATCGGCGATCGTTTTTATGTACTCGGTGAGCTTGGGGTATTCGTCCGAGTGAGGTGTGGTGTTGAGCGTGAGATGTACGCGAACGCCGCGCGCATGAGCGTATTCAACGGCGGCTTTGAGCTCGTCGAGAGTGAAATTTGCGGCGGCGGCGCGCATACCGAAGTCATCTCCGGCGAGATATACCGCGTTTGCACCGTAGAGTATTGCCGCCTTCATTTTATCAAAGCTCCCGGCGGGGGAGAGAAGTTCGATCTGAGTCATTATTGAAGCTGTCCTTTCCTGAATGAAAATCCTGTTTGCAATTATTATAGCACAGTTCGCTCGGATTTTCAAGTGCAATGTGTAAAGTTTCTTTGGAAAAGGAAGGCTCGAGGCTGCGGACTGTGACTTGAATGTACGGCGAATTTTTACGGCATTCATATTTTTACGGTTTTTTTTCGGATTATTTATATTTCCTTGACAAACGATATTCTTTGTGCTATAATATACGGAGCGTTTGTTCAGCATAAATAAAGAAAGGAAATTTTGGAAATGAAAAAGCTCATAGTTAAACGCTATGTGACGGCATTGTCACTGTTATGCGCTGTGACCTATCTTGTAAGCTATCTTACCAGAAAGAATTTCAGCGCGGTAATATCCGAGTATGTTGTCGCCGAGGGAGTGACGAAATCGGCTGCCTCGGTCGTTACGGTCGCAATGTTCGTCTGCTACGGCATCGGTCAGCTTATCTCGGGCTGGCTGGGAGATCATCTGCCGCCCGAAGCGGTTATCGTCGGAGGACTTTCGGCAACGACAATTTTGAACCTCTCGGTGCCGTTCATCGGCTCGAACACCGCACTGCTCGCGGTGATATGGGGACTTAACGGTGTCGCTCAGGCCATGCTCTGGCCGCCGATGGTTCGTATACTCAATCAGTATCTCAGTCCCGAGGATTACAAAAAGGCGTGCGTGAATGTTTCGATCGGCGGCTCGATCGGAACGATAAGCATATATCTCGTATCGTCGTTCTTCATTATAATATCCTCGTGGCGGACGGTATTTTTCTTCTCGGCGGCTGCCGGACTTGCAATGGCGGTTGCATTTGCAATTGCCTCGAGGGTCATCGAGAGCAAGGCGGTAGAGGTCGAGCCGCACGAGCATGAAGGAAAGCCGGGCTGGCAGGCGATGGAGCATAAAAAGCACATAAACATCTTAACAGCCTCGCCGCTGATCATAATAATGATCGTAATAATCTGTCAGGGAATGCTCAGAGACGGAGTTGAGACCTGGATGCCGTCCTATCTTCACGACAGCTTCGGACTCGACACCTCGAGCTCGATCCTTACGAGCGTCGGACTTCCGATATTCAGCATACTCAGCATAAAGCTCACCTCGTTCCTCTATATCAGATTCTTCAAGAGCGAAATGGTCTGCGGTGCGGTGATATTCGGAGTCGGACTGGTCGCCTCGGCACTGCTCGGTACCTTTGCAAACACGAGCGTAATCCTTTCGACTTTACTTGTAGTCATAATCGCCGGTGCGATGCACGGAGTCAATCTCATACTCACCTGCTATGTTTCGGCGGAATACGGAAAATACGGAAGAGTGTCCTTCATATCGGGACTTCTCAACAGCTGCACCTATGTTGGAAGCGCGATATTCACCTACGGTGTCGCAAAGCTTGCCGATATGTTCGACTGGCAGACGACAATATTCTGCTGGGCGGCGGTCGCGCTCTTAGGAACGCTCTGCTGTGTGATCTCGATAAGAGGCTGGAAGAAATTCACGAGCCTTGACACCGACAAAAAATAATATGAAATTTACGGAGTTATAATGCTGTTCGGAAAATATTTGAATCCATATTACAAAAAACACGCGCCGACGCTTTTGATAGGACTTTTTTCGCTTATCTTAGTCGATGCGCTTCAGCTCGTCATACCGGCACTTTACAGAACGGTCGTAAACGGACTGAACACCGGTACCGCCGAGCTTGACGGCAAGGTCGTTCCGTTTGACATGGAATATCTCCTTGACCACATCTGCCTTCCGATGATATTTGTCATCCTCGCGATGATAATCTGCCGCTTTACCTGGAGAATCTGCTTCTTCGGCTCGGCGGTAAAGGTCGAGACCGATCTGCGCGCTAAGATGTTTGCGCACTGCGAGACGCTTTCGCAGCAGTTTTATCAGGAAAACAAGGTCGGAAGCCTCATGAGCCTCTTCACAAACGATCTCGAAACGGTTCAGGACTGCTTCGGCTCGGGAGTTATGATGTTCTTCGACGCGCTCTTTCTCGGACTTCTCGCGCTTTACAAAATGGCGCGGATGAATCTGGTGCTTACACTCTTTACGCTCGTTCCGATGGCTCTCATGCTCTCGTCGGGTGTTATCGTCGGAAAATACATGACAAAAAAGTGGGATCACCGACAGGAGATCACCGCGAAGCTCTCGGATTTTGCGCAGGAGAGCTTTTCGGGTATCGCGGTCATAAAGGCGTTTGTAAAGGAAGCGAAGGAGCTTCTGGCGTTCACCTCGCTCAACAAGAAAAATGAGGAGGCGAATGTCGAATATGTCCGCGCCTCTACCGTGCTTCGAGTATCGGTAACGCTTTTCGTCGAATCGGTCATCTGCGTTATACTCGGCTACGGCGGCTGGCTCGTTCATTGCGGCACCTTTAATGCCGGACAGCTCGTTGAGTTCATCGGTTATTTCAACGCGATAGTTTGGCCGATAATGGCTATCTCGGAGCTCATCGAGATGCGCTCGCGCGGAAAGGCTTCGCTCGACCGTATAAGTGAGCTGCTCGACAAGACTCCCGATGTTTACGACAAAAATGTCTCCGAGCCCGAGGCTCTCACCGGAGACATAGAATTCAGAGACCTTACCTTCCGCTATCCGAACGGCTCGATCGATGTTCTTTCGAACGCCTCGTTCAAGATAAACGCCGGAGAGAATGTCGGAATTGTCGGCGGTACCGGCTCGGGTAAGACGACCATAGTCGATCTTCTGCTAAGAACCTACAATGTTCCGGACGGAACGATATTCCTTGACGGAAAGGACATAAACCGCATACCGATAAAGACCGTTCGTGCGGCGGCGGCATACGTTCCGCAGGACAACTTCCTCTTTTCGGACACTATCGCGAAGAATATCGCCTTTGCCTCTGACAGCGACGATATGAAGCTGATCGAAGATGCCGCAAGGCTTTCGGATGTACACGACAACATCGCGGAATTTTCGAAGCAATACGAGACCCTGCTCGGCGAGCGCGGAGTTACCGTCTCGGGTGGACAGAAGCAGAGGATATCGATCGCCCGCGCTCTTATGAAGAACGCGCCGATCCTCATACTCGACGACTCGGTATCGGCGGTCGATGTCAAGACCGAAAAGTCGATACTTGAAAATCTCAGAGCTACCCGAAAGGGCAAGACCACTATCCTCATTGCACACCGTGTAACCACGGTCGAGCATATGGACAAGATAATCGTTGTCGAGGACGGAAAGATCATCGCGGTCGGAAAGCATGACGAGCTGATACACTCGTGCGAAAAATATGCCGAGATGGTACGGCTCCAGGAGCTTGACCGAAAGAAGGAGAGTGCGGAATGATACATGAATTCTACCCCCTGTTGCTTGTCGGCGCGGTTATCGGCGTTATATCGACGATAATGCTCATTGCCTACATAACGATGAAGGACAAAAAGGAAGCTATCGGCTTTGACCGCAATATGAAGGATTCCGAGCTGATAAAGCGGCTTTTACACTATGC
Organism: uncultured Lachnospiraceae bacterium; assembly: GCA_964424855.1. Classification (GTDB taxonomy): domain Bacteria; phylum Bacillota; class Clostridia; order Oscillospirales; family CAG-272; genus Flemingiibacterium. Next base: position 2,201 of record CAYRKS010000116.1, on the reverse strand, counting down.
TAGACCCTACATGGGACAGTTCATCTTCGTTATCCTTGTAATGCTTGTCTCGGTCGCCTACGATGTCATCTCGCCGCTCCTTATCGGTGAGATCGAGAACATGATCAAGGCGGATTTCGAAATGCCGCGGCTCTTTGCGATGGTCGCGATATACGCTTCGATACTGATAGTTTCGCTGATCTGCACCTATATTCAGGCGATATTTCTGCAAAGAACCGGACAGCGGATCGTTTCGGACATACGCCAGGAGCTTTTCAGCCACATTGAATCGCTCTCGCATTCACAGCTCTCGTCGATCCCGGTCGGAAAGCTGGTAACGCGCGTTACAAATGACACCTACTCGCTCGCATTCCTTTTCACCAATATACTTATAAATCTCATCAAGAACGTATTCGTCATAGTCGGAGTTCTCGGTGCGATGCTCTGCCTTAACTATCAGCTAACGCTGATGGTACTCTGCTTCACGCCCTTCATCGTGCTTTTCACTGTGATCTTCCGCAAATTCTCGCGAAAGGCTTACCGCAGCGTAAAGGATTCCACTACCGACATAAACACCTTCCTTTCGGAAAATCTTTCGGGAATGAAGATAATCCAGATCTTCGACCGCGAGGAGCGCAAGCTTGATGAGTTCAACGAAAAGAACTCGCGCCTCGGAAAGGCGAAGAAGGATCAGATATTTGTCTTCGGACTCTTCAGACCGCTGGTATATATGCTCTATGTTTCGTCTGTACTCTGCCTTCTTTATCTCTGCGGACGCGGCTACATTCGAAATGTCAGCTTCCTCGGTCAGACGATCGACAGCGGAATACTGGTTTCGTTCTATATGTATATTTCTAAGTTCTACAACCCGATCCAGAGCCTTGCCGAGCAGTTCAATATGCTCCAGTCGGCTCTCGCCTCTGCCGAAAAGATATTCACGGTTGCGGACATAAAGCCCGAGGTGGTCGATTCGCCCGACGCGATCGAGCTCGATCACATCGAGGGAAGGATCGAATTCAAGCACGTTTGGTTCAGATATATCAAGGACGAATGGGTATTGAAGGATGTTTCGTTCGTTGTTGAGCCGAAGCAGACGGTCGCCTTTGTCGGCTCGACCGGCTCGGGAAAGACGACGATCCTCTCGCTGATCTGCCGTAATTACGACATAGAAAAGGGCGAAATCCTAATCGACGGTATCGATATAAGAAAAATAAAGATATCCTCTCTGCGCCGCTGTCTCGGACAGATGCTTCAGGATGTATTCCTTTTCTCGGACACGATCCGCGGGAACATTTTACTGAGATCCGAGGGCATAAGCGACGAGGAGATAATGGAGACCTGCCGCTATGTCAACGCCGACCGCTTTATCTCTCGTCTTCCGAAGGGACTTGACGAGGAGGTAAACGAGCGCGGAAGCAACTTCTCCGCCGGTCAGCGTCAGCTTTTGTCCTTTGCACGGACGATAATACACAAGCCCGATGTTATGATACTTGATGAAGCGACCGCGAATATCGATACCGAGACCGAGGTGCTTATCCAGGATTCGCTCGAAAAGATGATGAACATCGGAACGATGCTGATAGTCGCGCACCGTCTCTCGACCGTCCGCAATGCCGACAAGATAATCTATCTTTCGCACGGCGAGATCAAGGAAGAGGGCAGCCACGAGGAGCTTATCGAAAAGCGCGGAAGCTATTATGAGCTTTATATGCTCCAAAAGGCGAGCAAGGAAGCAAGCTCGGGACGTTGATCGATGGCTACACTGATTTTCTATAAATAAAAAACAGGCATGACCTCGGTCATGCCTGTTTTTTGGCGGTAAATATGCTCATTATGCCTATGCTATCTACAAAATAAGATCAGCTCTTGATTACGTGAGTGAGTCCGACCGGATACATCGAAAAAGGGTAAATACGCGGTGGAGGCTGAAAAAGCAAAACGAAAGGACTCTCGGAAAAACCGAGAGTCCTTCGTAATTTTCGAATGATGCGAAATTGCTTTGAGCTTGGCTTTGACAAAGGGTCTCTGCCACTGTGACTCAGAGCTGCTCCTTGACCTTGGAGCTCTTGCCGACTCTGTCGCGCAGATAGTAAAGCTTTGCGCGTCTTACCTTACCGACTCTGATGATATCGACCTTTTCGACGTTCGGGGAATGTACCGGGAAGGTCTTCTCAACGCCTACGCCGTAGGAAACACGTCTTACGGTGAAGGTCTCGGAGATG
>CAYRKS010000115.1:0-6203 GCA_964424855.1 uncultured Lachnospiraceae bacterium | reverse complement strand
GCCTGCTTCGACTCGCCCATCGAGATAGCCTTGACCTTGCAGGCAGTCTCACAGGGACGCTTGTAGGCGTGGATCGCGCTGTAGGGGCAGACCTTGGCGCAGGCACCGCACTCGCGGCACTTGGACTTGTCGATATGTGCAACGTGGTTCTCGTCAAAGGAGATCGCACCGAAGCGGCAGACATCCTCACAGCGGTGAGCGAGACATCCGCGGCAGGCACTCAGCACCTCGAAGACGCCTACCGGGCATTCGTCGCAGGCGATATCGATGACCTCTATGACGTTGGGATTGGTCTTGTCGCCGCCCATTGCGATCTTTACACGCTCGGTGAGTATCGCGCGCTCCTTGTAAACACAGCAGCGCATTGTCGGGGTCTTTCCGGGAACGATCAGCTTCGGGATATCGATAGCCGTCTCGGCGAGCGTTCCCGCCCATGCCTCTCTTGCGACCTCGCGAAGCACCTTATACTTCAAATGCTGTACCTTTGTATCAAATTTTCTCATTCTATATAACCTTTCCTTTTTTCGAGAGCCGACAAATTACCGCCCTCGTGAGCTTTTTTATGTTATGATCTTCGAATAGAATATCAGAAATAGCTTACCTTTATCCGCTTGCCCATCTGCCTGAGACACTTCGAAAGCTCCTCGACGAGATTCATCTTTATGTTGAAGTTTATCGGTAGGTCGGGGTTCTGGTGTGCGGGGTTGACCGCGCGTCCGACGAAGAAGTTTATGTCGGTCGCCTCCTCAAACAAAAGGCGGCAGATCATCGAGGCTCCGTCGTGTCCGTAGCTCCACTTTTCGTAGAGCTTGTTTTCGCCCAGCACATCCTTTGCGTACTCAACGACGCGGTTCACCGTTATGACTCCCTCGGTGACAAGATCGACTCCCTCGATCTCGGCGGTCGGCGGTATATCGCTGCGGACAAAATTCAGACTGGTCTTCACCGTCTTTCCGAGGTATTTCGCCGCTATCGACGAGGTGGTTCCGCCGCAGACGATGTGCTTTCCGTTCTTTGAGAAGAAGAGCGACATCATTCGGTTGCAGTCGTCACGGTTAGAGGGCGGACCGAAGAGCAGATTCATCGGCTCGCGGCGGCGTATCTTTACCACACAGGCTGTGGCATCGTCTCCCGGACGCTGACCGTATATCTTGTTCACCTCATCGATCAGTATAGTCGAGAGGTTCTTCGCGGTCTGACCGCCGGCGGCGACCGCCTCCATAAAGGCGATTATGTCCTCGCGCTTCCAGCCGAAATTGTAGGCAAGACCGATGCCCGCGTGCGGACAGCCGTCGCTCATCGCGATGAAGATATCGTCCTCGAGAAGTCTTATCACCGATTTGTATATCTTCTTGCCGCCGATGTTCATCTCGGTCGTGGGATATTCGTAGTTCTGACCGTTCCGAAGGAGTATGACCATCGGATTGTCGTACTGTATAAGCTCCATCTCGGAGTTGTTCACCAGATGAAGTATCGTGAAGGTGGAATACGCAACTCCGCGTATCGAGCAGATCGGGAGCGTCTGAGCGATAGTCTCAACGCAGTCCTCAAGCGTCAGTCCCTGAGCCATCATCGTCGAGATTATCTTCGAGGTCAGGGTCGAGAGGATGCTCGCCTTGACTCCGCTTCCGAGTCCGTCGGCGAGAACTATCACGGTGGAGTTGTCGTTTTGCTCCACAACGTCAACATGGTCGCCGCAGAGCTGCTCTCCGATGTGATTTATACTTTTGTATCCGATATCGGCGCAGAGATCATTCATCCGAGATACTCTCCTTAAGCTTTGTCAGAGCGATCTTGGTCTCTGCCGCCGTTTCACCGAGCAGCGAAGCGATCTCCTGAACTATGCGCATCTGCTTATCGACCACCTTGTCGGCGATATCGACTGTCTGATTGCGAATGCTCTCCTTCTTCGATCTCTCGCTCTCCTCGTCGGTGACATCGCGCATTATGCAGATGAGCATATTGAAGGTCGTGTCGTAGATTATCGACTGCTCGACATATCTGTCGTATTCGGCGAGGTATACCTTCTGCTCACTGAGCGCGCGCTTCGACTCGAGCACCTTGACAAAGGGGGTGGGATCGAGTATACGGATAACCTGATCTCCGAGGATATCCGAGGCGGCGCGCAGGTTCATTATCTTTCTCGCCGCATCGTTGATCTGCTGAACCTCGAGAGCCTCGTTCACGACGATTATGCCGTTCGGAGTGTTGTTGACGATGCAGTCGGAAAAGCTCTCCGCCTTGTCCTTGAGATAGGGCAGACACATGGATATCTCCGCCTTTCCGTGGCAGATGGCTATCGCCTTCTCGCGGCAGGTGTTGTAGCCGCAGGAGCCGCAGTTGAGCTCATCCGAGGGCTTTGACTTGCCCATTTTCTTGAGCACCTCGCGTATCTCCGACTCGCTGGGAGTGAGATTTCGAAGCTCTATCGGCTCAAAGGTCTTGCGTATCGAAAGCGGATCGGGCTGCTTTACGTCGAAATCCTTCTCTCCGGCATAGCTCGAGACCGCCATGTAGTCGGTGACGGGAGCGTGCTTGTTGTACTTTTCCATTACCGGACCGCCGATGCAGCTTCCGACACACGCCGACATCTCGATAAAGCACTTGTGAATCTTTCCCGCCTCGATGTCGCGAAGAGCCGCCTTGCAGTTCTCAACGCCGTCGATCGCGAGATAGGTGTAGCCGGGGATGCGCTCGGTCAGGGTCTTAAGTATTCCTCCGGTCGTCGGGAAGAATCTCGCGCGGCTCTCGGGAGTTATATCCATGTCGGGCTCAAGCGCGATATGCTCCGCCTCGAGCCATTTCGTCAGCTCCTCGTAGGTAAGTACCGCATCAACTATGCTTCCGTAATGCTCCGCCTCGTCCTTTTTGGAGACGCAGGGACCGATGAAGACCGTCTTTGCGTTCGGATGACGCTTCTTTATGTCAACGCAGTGCGCCTGCATCGGTGACATTACATCGGCAAGCTCGGGAAGCTCCGCCGGGAAGTACTTCTGTATGAGGAGATTGACCGCGTGACAGCAGGAGGATATCAGGACATCGCGATCTCCCTCGAGCAGCAGACGCTCGTATTCGCGCTTGACGATGGTCGCTCCGATCGCGGTCTCCTCAACGTCGGCAAAGCCGAGCCGCTTCAGAGCCGTTCTCATGCCCTCTATTCCGATACCGTCGTAATTTGCAATGAAGGACGGCGCAAGGCTGACATATACCGGATCGCCCGACTGGATCAGCACCTTGACCTTCTCGGTCTCGTCAACGATCTGCTTTGCGTCCTGGGGACATACGACGAAGCACTGACCGCAGAGTATGCACTCGTTTCCGATTATGTGCGCCTGGTTCCCAGAAAATCTTATCGATTTCACCGGGCAGTGCCGGATACATTTATAGCAGTTTTTGCAGTTGGATTTCTTGAGCGTGAGGCAGTTTGACATTTTATGACCCTTCCTTTCGCAAAGACTCACAGCTTCGCGGCACAGCCGCTCCATTAGCCGAGGCTCCCATGTCCAAAGCCGTCAGTCCGAATTTTTTCGGATTATTCCTCCGATTTTTTCAGTGCCGGGATAATAATCTCGTCCCAGAATTTATCAAAGCCCTCGGGCGTTACTCCGGTGTGAGTCTCCTCGCCGACCGTTACGGTCACGCCGACACGATTGCATTTTCCGGTGCAGAAGCTGCCGGTGAGGATGATATCGTCCTCAAGCTTGTTTTCGGCTATCTTTTTTTGCAGCTTTTCGACGATCTCGGGCGCGCCCTTTATATGGCAGGAGGAGCCGATACATACTTCAACGAAAATCATGCCGAAAACCTCTTACGCCTTAGCCTTGATCTCTTTCTCGAAGAACTCGCCGACCGTCTCGGGGCTTACCGAATGGAAGGTGTCGTCTACCATTACACATACGCCCTCCTGACATTTTCCCATGCAGAAGGTACCGCCGAGCTCTACGCGGTCTCCGAGCTTTTCCGCTGCGATGAGCTCCTGGAGCGACTCAACGACCTGACGAGAGCCCTTAATGTGGCAGGACGAACCGATACATACTGTTACTTTCATTTTTTTGATCTCCTATAATTTATTGATATTTTTGAATAGCTGAAAGCTCCGCTTTTTTAATTTACCCAGCCGAGCAGAAACTCGCGCTGTCTTTCGCGGCAGCGTTTCATCTGAGAGGTCGCGGCAAGCGGCATCCAGCGTCTGATCAGCTCGCGGTCAACACCGCTCTTTTTCGAAAATGAAGCGAGATATCTCTCCGCGCCGTCTATGCTTCCCGAGAGCCAGAAAAGCAGATATGTCCGCGCGGCATCCGCCGCCGAATAGCCGCTCGAGGCGTGCGACCAGTCGAGGATGTAAAGCCCGTTCGACGAACGGATTATGTTAGACATCGCAAAATCTCCGTGGCTCAGTATCCTGTCTCCGGATACCGCCGTGAGCTCCTCAAGCCGCTCGTAAAGCCCGCTTCGCTGACGCTCGGTCAAAAGCTCCGCCGCGGCGATCTCACGTCTCAATTTGTCGGTGAGCCGCGGAAAAAGCTCGCTGTCCTTCGACTGCACCTCGAGCTGAAGGTCTATAAGCTCCTCGATATAATCGTTTCGGCGCGAGCGATCCTCCTTCGAAAGCTGCTCGAGCGACATACCGCGGATAAGCTCCGAGACGATCGTCCACCTTCCGTCGAGCATCGTGACCTCGAGAAGCTGCGGAACGGGAAGCCCGCTCTCCTGCGCTCTCGCCTGATTCAGAGCCTCGGCGAATATTTCGGATTTCGTGTGACCGTTTACAAAGACCTTCATGCAAAGTCCGCCGTCGCGGTAGATCGTTTTGTCGTTGCGCACGGCGATTATTCTGTCGAGTCTCATTTTTCTCCCTCAAAACAGCCTTCGCTTTCGAAGACCCTCTCTTCCTTCGAACACATTGCTTTCGCACCGCTGCCGAAAAAAGTCATACTTTTATATTTTAGCACGCCTTCGAACGCTTGTGAACTGCTATTTTCAGATACCCGATATGTCATACCTGATATACCGTTCAGGTTATGTCCTCGGGAAACACCTCGCGCTTCACGCGGCAAAGCTCGGTTATGAAGAGCTTGTCAAGCTCCGTGAGCTTGTAATCCGCGCGGCGGAGCATTACATCCTTGTATATGCGCTGATCAAAGCCGCAGCTGCGCTGCACCAGACCGTTCCTCGCAAGCACACGCTCGGGAAGCGGCGACACCCACATAAAGGTATCGGGGTTCGATGCGAGAAGGTCGAGCTGACTTCCCCGCTCGTAGATGAATATCCTCCGATGAGACATCGACGGCTCATCCTTTTTGACCTCCGAGACCGGGATCGAGGGTACCGACGGGTCGGCGTGTACGATCTCTATGTAATCCGCAAGGTCGCTTTGAGTTATGCTTGCCTTTTCGGCGAGCGGAGAGTCGGCGTTCATCAGGAGCATATGCCGAAATTCGACGATGAGCTCATATGACAGCCCCTTTTCATCCATACGATCCTTGTAAAAGCGGTCGTAATTCTCGGCATAGCGGATTATCCCGAGCTTGCAGTTTTCCTCAAGCACGCTCTCCATCGCCTTCAGCGAGTTGGTCTCATTGTAAATGACCTCAACATCGTCCTCAAGCACCAGCCGCTTCGAGAACTCGGAAAAGGCATCCGAAATGTAGCTTGCGCGCGGTACCGAGATCGAAAAACGCTTTTTCTGCGCCGATCGATCCTTGAACATCCCCTCGAGAGCCTCTACCTCGCCGAGTATGGTCTTGGCATACTGCAAAAAGACCTCGCCGTCTGGTGTTAAGAGCATCCCCTTGGGAGTGCGGTCAAAGATCGTCACACCGAGCGAGGCTTCAAGCTCCTTTATCGTTCGGCTGAGATTCGGCTGACCGATGTAAAGCTTTTCCGCCGCCTTGTTGAGTGAGCCGCACGACGCGATCTCAACTGCGTATTTCAGATACAGAAGGTTCAAGCCGCCGCCTCCTTTCTCTTGATCTGCGGAACCATACAATGCCCGCAGGCAACGCTACAGGCAATACCGACCGAGCTCGGTCATGTTAAGTCCCACAATGGCTTTCTAATATTATACCACACATTTATAAAAATTTCAAGACCTTTCGCCAGAATGATATGTAATTTTTTTTGAAAAAGCTCGAGAAAAAACTGTGCTTGTCACATCCTTTCCGTTGTGCTATAATATTTTTACAAAGTATACCGAACCTTTT
>CAYRKS010000114.1:0-6221 GCA_964424855.1 uncultured Lachnospiraceae bacterium | reverse complement strand
CCTGCTCGTCGTAATCGGGTACCTCGGAATTGCTGGCGTTCTTGATTTTGTCAAAAAGTCCCATTGTTTGTTACCTCCAAATAATAACATAAATTGTGCGGACACTGCCGACCGAGGTCGGGAGCTATCCTTCGGCGACCTCCCCCTTGATTTTTATTTGAGGGTCGCCTTTGCTTCAAAAAGCTCTCGGCGAATTTGCGCCGCGCTTTGCAAGGTGGGGAACAGGTGAAATCGACCTGCGGAGAGTCTACCTGCGGTGTTTATGTCTGCGGTAGAGCCGCCTTCGGTGTATCCGCTCGGATAAATCTGTCCGAGTGCTTGTCTGCTCAGCCCACCGGGGTCTGCCTTTTGCCGAATAGCGACGAGCCGAGTCTTACCTCGGTCGAGCCGCATTCTATTGCCTCGCGATAGCTGTCCGACATACCCATCGAAAGGGTGTCGAAGCTCGCTCCCGCGGCTTTGTCCGAAAGCCTTTGCGACAGCTCGTCGAAAAGCTCACGGGTTTTTGTGAAATATTTTCTGTATTCCTCGGGATCGCTCGATTTCGGCGCGATCGTCATTAGACCGCGAAGCACGAGCGAATCGTATTGCTCGAGCGAATCGATGAAGCCGAAAAGCTCCTCCGGGAATATCCCGCCCTTCTGCTCCTCACGTCCGATGTTCACCTCAACGAGGACATCCATCGTCCGTCCGAGCCTTTTGCACTGCCGATCTATCTCGGCGGCGAGCCTCGGGCTGTCCAGCGATTCGATCATGTCAACCTTGTCGGCGATGTATTTCACCTTGTTGGTCTGGAGCGAGCCGATTATATGTATCTCGAGCTTTTTGGTGCGAGGGGAGTGGAGACTGTCGTATTTTTCGAGCAGCTCCTGGACTCGGTTCTCGCCGATCGTGTCGATCCCAAGCTCGTCGATCGCGTAATTTATGACCTCGACCGGGACGGTCTTCGTCACGGCGAGGAGTCGGATATCCCGTCCGCCCGAGAGAGCTTCAAGCTCGCTTCGTGCCTCGAGTATCCGCTTTTCTACAAGCCGGGGCGCGAACCTCGGCTCGGTTTCAATATATGTTTCCAAAATTTGCCGCCTTCTTCGTTTATGAGATCATTTTCCCATCGTAAAGATTCTTTCCGCTGACGATTATCTGATCGTAGAGTGCCAGCTTCGTTTTGTATTCGGGATCGTTTTCTATGTCCTGCTCGGCAACGATGTAGTAGCCGTCAAGCTCGAGCAGAATGTCGATTTTTCTGAAAAGCACGGTGTTGCTCTTCAGAATGTAGACCCCTTGCTCTCCGTCAACCAGTCGGGCTGCCGATATCGGCACCTTGTAGCCGGTGTGCGAGCTTTGCACAACCTCGATCGGCTGCATACGGCGAAAGCTGAAATCCTCGGGTATCGTTCCCGAACGGAAGACCAACAAAACGCGGTCGTTTCCGATCTCGGAATACACGTTCACCAGTTCCATTCGGATTGAAACATCATTGTTGTAGGGGAAGGCGACCGTGTAGCTGCGTCCCTTTTCAAAGTACCTCAGACTGTCTCGCGTGCATTCGCTCACGATGTACCAGTCGAACTCCGGACAGAGCTTTCCGACCGCATTGTCGGAATACTTGTTCGGCTCGCAGGAGAGCATCGCGTCGAATTGCTCGAAATCCATCGTTTCGACGCTCTGTGTTCCGAATATCCCCTCGTAGCCGTCAAGCTCCGAGTAGAAATATCCCGATTTCGCCGTCGTTACCGACTCGGCAAGTGAGCCGTGGCGCGCGGTTATCGCATCGCGCTCGGCGGTCAGATCCTCGATGAGCGTGTCGTAGCTCTCGACCTCGCCGGTTATCACCCGACGCTTGTTGATGAGCGTCAAAAGCTCGTCCCGACGCTTTGCCAGTGTCGAGTAATTCCCGCTCTCCGCGTTCTGCCGTATCGACATATAAGCCGAAAGTATTCTGGAATCGAGCGCACCCGTGTCCGAGGACGAAATGCCCTCGGTTATGCTGCTCGCGGCGAGAATGTCGAGCTGCTTGTCAAGCTCGACCAGCTGATCCTCGTCGGCATCCGAGCCGTCGTAGATGTTTACGACCGCACTGCCGACCTTGACCTTCGTGCCGTCGGAATAGGTGTAGCCGCGGCTTCCGGTCTTTGTCGAATAAATGATCTCCTCGTCACGCAGAACATATCCGTCGAGCGAGATAACATCGCTCTCGGTTATGAGTAGCGCGTATTCGGTCTCGAGCTCGGTGGAAAAGCTCCGAATAAAGTGATATCCGAGATATATGAGAGCGGCGAAGGCTATTATCAGCGAGGCTGCCCTGAAGGTGAATTTCGACGTGAAGTCGTTTGTCGCCGTCGGGGTACCCGCTTTTGAATTTTTGTTTGCCATCCGTGCGCCTTTCGATCAAATTTTCAGAAAAATGCTTATTTTGTGGCGTTGAAGCAGCCCTTCGCAAAATGGGCATACTCCTATACACATTATTATATCACAAAAATTCTCTCAAGTTAAGAGGTTTAGAGCATTGTTTACAATAACTTCAAAATTTTTATCCATATCGAGCCATTCGGTCGCCTTGTCGCGGCAAAACCACGTCATCTGACGCTTCGAATACCGCCTCGAGGACTGCTTTATAAGCTCGACCGCCGCCTCGAGCGTCGTTTCGCCGTCGAGATACTCGATGATCTCCTTGTAGCCGATCGCCTGTGCCGCAGTGGAATCGCGCGGTAAGCGTCCCGATGAAACGAGTCCCTCGACCTCGGAAACGAGTCCTTCGTCGAGCATGATATCGACTCTTCGGTCGATCCGCTCGTAAAGCTCGCCGCGCTCGCGCATAAGTCCCAGCTTCACCGCTTGAAAGGGCGGCGGCTCGAGACGCGACTTTGCATCCCATTCGGATTTCGGTCGCCCGGTCGAGTGGTATATCTCGAGTGCGCGCGCCACACGCTTTACATTGTTCGGATGTATCGCCGCCGCTTCGCTCGGATCGACTCGATAGAGCCGCCGCCAGAGATCCTCCGCGCCGTATTTTTCGGCATCGGCAAGCAGTGACGCACGAAGCTCGGGATCTGCTTCACCCTCGCTGTAGCGGTTCGCCGTCAGCACGGCATCGAGATAAAGCCCCGTGCCGCCGCAAAATATCGGCAGCCTGCCGCGCGATAAAACCTCCTCGATCGCCGCATTCGCCAAAAGGGCATAGTCCGCCGCCGAAAAATCGTCCGACGGCTCGCACACATCTATGAGATGATGCACCGCCTCGCTCTGCTCTGACTTCGTAGGCTTTGCCGTGCCGATGTCAAGCCCGCGGTAGACCTGCATCGAGTCGCAGGAGATTATCTCGCCGTCGAGCCGCTTTGCAAGCTCTATCGCCAGCGCGGTCTTTCCGGAGGCGGTCGGACCGACTATCGCGGCGACCCTCGGAATATTCGGTTTCGTGCGATCACCTCCGATGCAAAATCAAATCGCAAATAGAATTCTTCCATTATATTATACTACAATTTCGCCGCTTTGTCAACCGAAAGCCGAAAACTTGCAAAAATTATTTTATAGAATTTTTGTTCTGCAAAATTTATTTTTTTCGCAGATTTCACATAATCGAGTTCCTTTTCAAAAAAATAACGGTCGGTACTCGGCATAAAAGCCGAATACCGACCGCATTTTATCGGTTCATAGGGATAAACTCGAGACGAAGGCGCATCCCCATTCCGTCGGCAAGCCGCTGAAGGGTCTTAAGTGAAGGGTCAGCCGTGCCGTTTTCGAGCTGACTTATGTCAGACTGCGATATTCCGGTTCGGACAGCCAGCTCCTTTTGCGTTAAGCCTGTCGCCTTTCTTGCGTCGAGCATTGCCATAGCGATCGAAAACTCCGCTTCGAGCAGATCCCATTCCTGCTTGAATTCGGGATTCTTCATTTGCTCGTTAAGCGTTTCGCGAAAATTTTTACCCATTACGAATTCCCCTCTCTGAGCATATAATCAGCTCGATATTTCTTTGCCAATTCGATTTCGGGCTTTGGTGTCTTTTGCGTTTTTTTAACAAAACCGTTGGTGAGTATAACCTTTTTGCCCACAACGAAAAAATACAGAACTCTCGTTATATCACTGCCTTGTATTGCGCGTATTTCAAAAATACCGTCCGATAGCGGCTTTGAATACGGCTCGCGTAATTCGTTTCCCTTCAGCTCAAGCAGCTCGAGAAGGCGGAACAATTTTGCCTGCATTTTCAGATTTTGCGAAAGAATAAATTCTTCGGCGGGATATGTTCCGTCACTTTTTTCGTAATATTCGACCTCAAACAGCTTGACCACCCCCAAAAACAGCTCCCACCTTTATTATATATCATAAAGCAAAAAATGTCAATGATTTTTCGAAAATATTCTCGAAAAATTTGAGCTTTAGGGAGTCTTTCGGCAGTCTCGGTCATGAAATATATATCACCCTATAAAGCAGGCATCGCCGAAGCTGAAGAATCTGTACCTCTCCTTCACCGCGACCTCGTAGGCGTTCAGCATGATCTCGCGGCTCGAAAGTGCGGAGACCAGCATAAGGAGCGTGCTTTCGGGCAGATGGAAATTCGTTATCAGTGCATCCACCGCCTTGAATTTGTAGCCCGGATAGATGAATATCCCGGTGTCGCCCGACATCGCGTGTACGAGCCCGTTTTCGTCGGTCACCGATTCGAGCGTTCGGCAGGAGGTCGTTCCCACCGCGATCGTTCGTCCGCCCGCCGCCTTTCGTGAATTTATCGTTTCGGCAGCCTCGGCAGAGACCGAGAAATACTCCGAGTGCATCTCGTGATCGGTTATATGCTCCGCCTTTACCGGACGGAAGGTGCCGAGTCCGACATGGAGCATGACCGGAACGACCGCGATACCCTTTGCGCGTATTCTGTCGAGCAGCTCGGGCGTGAAGTGAAGACCTGCGGTCGGAGCCGCCGCCGAGCCCTCCTCACGCGCGTAGACCGTCTGATAGCGAGATTTGTCGGTCAGCTTCTCGGTTATGTAGGGCGGGAGCGGCATATTTCCGATCTTGTCGAGCAGATCGAAAATGTTTCCCGAGGCGTGATCGTATTCAAAGGTCACAAGACGATTTCCGCCCTCCAAGACCTCCTCGACTCGCGCACGGAGCAGACCGTCGCCGAATATAATGACATTGCCCGGGTGTACACGCCGACCCGGACGTACCATGACCTCCCATTTGTCAAGCTCGTGCTGCTTGAGAAGCACGAATTCGATCTCGGCTCCGGTCACGTCCTTGACTCCGTAGAGCCGCGCCGGACTGACCTTCGAGTCGTGTATGACCAGAGTGTCGCCCGGCTCGAGATAATCTATGATGTCGTGGAATATTTTGTGCTCGAGCTCACCCGTTTTTTTGTTTATTACCATCAGGCGCGAAGCGTCGCGCACCTCGCTCGGATGCTGTGCGATAAGCTCCTCGGGCAGGTAATAATCGAAATCCTTTGTGGTAAGCTCGGTCTTGATGCGTTCATTTGTGATCATTGTACGAAAATAAACTCCTTTAAGTACATAAAATTTGGTTAATCAGGGACTTGCATTTGCGGCGAAAATATGTTATCATATTATTGCGCAAAAAAATGTGATTATGATAGAGGCGCGATCCCGAAAAGTAGCGTGTTCCGAGGCTGCCAAAAGCCCTTGACGATACGCAAAAGGCGCGGGTCGCCGAAGTCTTAGCTCCTTTGGCAGAGCAAAGGCTGGTCGCTTTGGTCAACAGCCCTGCGACTGTCATCGCAAGATGGAGAGCTATCTTATTGTATTGTGTATCCGGGGGAGAGCCTTCGAATATATTATAGTACATGGATAGCTGGTTTTCAACCAGTTTTTTTGATTTTTATGTCAACAAAGCGTAAATTATTTTCGCGGACAGAAAATCGCGCACAAATCGATCTGTGATTCTATTTTTTGGAGGAAAAAATCATGCAAAAGTCTACGATCTTCACCGGCGCAGCCGTCGCCATCATCACCCCCTTCACAAACAACGCCGTAAATTACGCCGAGCTCGAAAAAATGATCGAGCGTCAGATACAGTCCTCGACAGATGCCATCGTCATCTGCGGAACCACCGGCGAATCCTCGACCCTCACCGATGAGGAGCATCGCGAGTGCATACGCTTCTGCGTCGAAAAGACCGCAGGTCGTGTTCCGGTCATCGCCGGCACCGGCTCGAACGACACCGATTACGCGATCTCCCTCTCGAAGTACGCCTGCGAGGTCGGCGCGGA
>CAYRKS010000113.1:0-6224 GCA_964424855.1 uncultured Lachnospiraceae bacterium | reverse complement strand
ACTGCCTTAGCCGCCTCCTCGAGTCCGACCGTCATGTCGGTGGCAATAAAGCCCGGCGCGATAGCGTTTACGCAAATGCCGCGAGAGGCAAGCTCCTTCGCCGCCGATTTCGTGAGACCGATCAGTCCCGCCTTAGCCGCCGAATAGTTCGTCTGTCCGGCGTTTCCGTCAACTCCTGCGACAGAGCTTATGTTTATTATCTTTCCCGCGCGCTTTCTGACGAGCAGAGGCGCGACGCGGCGCATGAGATTGTACGCGCCCTTGAGATCGACCGCGATCACCTCGTCAAACTCGTTTTCCTTCATCGAAATGAGCAGCTTGTCGCGGTTTATTCCGGCATTGTTGACCAGGATATCGACCGACCCAAAGGTCTCGAGTATCTTTGCGACCGTTTCATCGACCGCCGCATAGTCCTCAACGCGGCAACGATAGCTCTCCGCCGAAACACCGTATTCGCTGCGAAGCAGACCTACGACCTCCTCCGCCGCCTCGGTGTTCCCCGAATATATGAGCGCGATGTTCGCGCCCTCCTTTGCGAAGCCCTCGCAGATAGCGCGTCCGATGCCGCGTGAGCCGCCGGTGACGATGACCGTCTTTCCCTTGAGAATTCCGTTAAGCATTTATAAAACTTTTCCTTTCAAAGCTCAAGGCTCTTGAGCTTTAACGTCCTTCGAAGCCTTAAAAGCCCGCTGCGTTCCACCGCATTTTGCGACCTTAGAGCCGAAACGCGGAGCGTTAAGCCGCTTCAAGCTGTTCGCGAGGCTCCTTTTCCGAGACCGAAGCCTCAGTCCAAAAGCTCCAGCTCCTCGGGCGTTGATACGTGGATGAATTTCGCGTCGTGGAGTATGCGCGCACCGAGCTTTGTCAGTGTATCGCCCGGTCCGACCTCGATAAAGGTCTCGGCTCCCGCCGCGTTCATGCTGCGAATGAGCTTATCCCAAAGCACCGGATGATTTATCTGCATCGACATCCTGTCGCGAACCCTGTCATCATAGAGTTCCGCGTCGAGATTCGACCAGACCGGAAGCTCGGGAGTCTTTATCTCACAATCCGCGAGATATTCGGCAAAGCCTACCGACGCATTGTTCATGAAAGGAGAATGGAAGGCTCCGCTGACCGCGAGCGGCGCGAAGCGTCCGCCTGCCGCCGTGAAATCCGCGCGGGAAGCCTTGAGCGCATCGCTCTTTCCAGAGATCGAGACCTGTCCGGGGCAGTTGTAGTTCACCGGATAGAGTCCGTGACGCTCACATATCTCCTCAACGACCTCGTTCGGAAGCTTGAGTATCGCCGCCATTCCGGTGTCGGGAGTCGATTCGGACATAAGCTCACCGCGCTTTAATGCGATCCTGAAGCCGTCCTCGATACCGAACGCACCCGCAAATGCGAGCGCGGTTATCTCTCCGAACGAAAAGCCCGCGACCATATCGGGCTTTATGCCCTTCTTGACGAGAGCCTCGGCTGCCGCCATCTCCGCGAGATAGAGGCAGGGCTGAGCGTTTTTCGTCAGCTTCAGCTCTGCCGGGTCACCCTCGAAGCAAAGCTCGGTTATTCCGGGGCAAATACCCTCGGCAAGCTCGAAAATGCTGCTGTCAAAGCCCTTTCCCATTCCGGGGAACTGCGCTCCCTGTCCAGGGAAAATGAATGCGGTCTTGCTCATTTTGAAAATCCTTTCAGAAGCTCCTCTGCCTTGGTCATGATATCGTTCACGATATCGGCGGCAGGCTCAAGCTTATTTACCATTCCGGATATCTGTCCGGCGAGTACGCAGCCCTCCTTTACGTCACCCTCAACGGCGGCGCGGCGGAGCGCACCGACTCCGAGGTCGGCAACGCTTTCGGGAGTTGCGTCGGGCGCGTATTCCTTCTTGAGAAAATCGCGCGCAAATTTGTTCTTTATGCAACGGCAGGTGTTTCCGCCGAATCTGCGTCCGGTCGTGACCGTCGAGATGTCCGAGGCGTTGAGCACCATGCTTTTGTAGTTCTCATGCGCCGAGCATTCGGTCGCGCAGAGGAAGCGCGTTCCGATCTGGACACCCTCGGCTCCGAGCATGAAGGAAGCCGCGACTCCGCGTCCGTCGGCAATGCCTCCGGCAGCGATGACCGGTATACTTACCGCGTCGCAGACCTGCGGAACGAGAGCCATCGTCGTCAGCTCACCGATGTGTCCGCCCGATTCCTGTCCCTCCGCGACTACCGCGTGGGCACCGAGCTTTTCCATCATGCGCGCCATCGAAACCGACGCGATCACCGGAATGACCTTTGTACCCGCCGAAAGCCAGCTCTCCATATACTTTGTCGGCATTCCGGCTCCGGTCGTAACGACCGCGACCCGCTCGTCGGCGATTATCTGAGCCGCCTCATCGACGAATCTGCTCTGGAGCATTATATTAACTCCGAAGGGCTTGTCTGTGAGAGCTCTCGCAATCGCGATCTCGTTTCTCAGCTGCTCGATGTTCTGTGCCGAGATTATTCCGAGTCCGCCTGCCTCCGAGACCGCCGCCGCGAGCTTTCCGTCGGCGATCCACGCCATTCCACCCTGCATGAGCGGATATTTCACACCGAGCAGCCTTGTGACGCGGTTCTCCATTACTGAAGTGCCTCGATAGCCTTTACGAAGTCGCCGATGGTCTTGAGCTCGGGAGAAGGCTCGACCGTTACTCCGAAGTTGTCCTCGATGTCCATGAGAAGCTCCGCAACGTCGAGCGAATCCATTCCGAGGTCTGCCGCGGTGGTCTCGAGAGTGATCTCGGATGCCTCCATGTCGAGCTTTTCTGCGATGATCTGAGTGAGCTTTTCGAATACCATGATATTGTTCTCCTTGAAATTCAAATAAAATATTTTTTGTTTTTTCTTGACAAGCCTTGCTTGCTCTTTATGCCCCGTAAGCTTTACATAAGGGCGTATCAAAGGCTTTGCCGTTTCGGCTTGAAGAAGCCCTTGAATTTTATATATCCGGAAGAGCAGAGCTCTGTCGGTTGCGTCCGATATTCCCTTTGGGCTTACCAGACGAGCAGAGCGGCTGCCGCGGAAAGTCCGCCGCCGAATGCACTGAAGATGATCCTGTCACCGCGCTCGAGCTTTCCGGAGCGTGCCAGCTCGTCGAGTGCGATCGGGATGCTCGCGCTTGAGGTATTCCCAAGGCGATCGATGTTAAGATAAAACTTCTCCTGCGGAAGCTTTAAGCGTCTTGCGGCGGTATCGATTATCCGCGCGTTTGCCTGATGCGGGACGATGTACTTGATGTCGTCCGAGGTGAGCGAATTTCGCTCGAGCAGAAGCTTTACGTCTCGGGTTATCGAGCTGACCGCGAATTTGAAGGTCTCCTGACCCGCCATATGTATGAAGGGACGCTCAACCTCGGTCGTGTCGAACGGAGATTCGCCGTGCCAGTGCGGGATCCTTATCACCTCGTCGTTGCCCTCGACCTCGAAGGTAGAATCGAGATAATTTTCGCCCGCCTCGAGAACCACCGCTCCCGCGCCGTCACCGAATATAACGCAGGTCGAACGATCCTGCCAGTCGATGATGCGGCTGAGCTTTTCGGTTCCGATAAGAAGTGCCTTCTTTACCTTGCCGCGGGCAAAATATCCGGCGGCCGTCTCAAGCAGGAAGAGGAACGCCGAGCAGGCGGCGTTGATCTCGTAAGCAAGGCAGGTCGCGCCGAGACGCTTCTGCACCATGCAGGCGGTCGAGGGTGCGGAATATTCTCCGCTGACCGTTGAGGTGAGTATCAGATCAAGCTCCTCCGGCTTGACTCCGGCAGCCTCGAGCGCGGCTTTTCCCGCTCTCTCAGCCATATCTACAGTCGTCTCGTTCGTCGCGATTCTGCGTTCGTGAATGCCGACTCGCTGGCTGATCCACTCGTCCGAGGTCTCGACCATGCCCGAAAGCTCGTCGTTTGTGACTACTCTCTCGGGGACATACGATCCGGTTCCCGTAATCTTGAAGTTCATAAATTTAACCATTCCTTTCGCAGCTGCATTGCCATAGTAGTGTATTGCACAGTAGTGCATTGCACATCTGTGCATTGCATAGTCGCTACTTTTTTCGGGGTTTGGCAGACTCGAGCCTCTATGCACTCGGCAATCCTTCTCGAGCCTTACATAAAGTAAGTGAGATTTTTTCGGAAAAAGGTTACTTCTTTGCCAAAAAAATATTTTTTATTTTTTCAAAAATCGTGTAACCTTTTCGCTTTGATGTAACACTTACTTATATAAGGAAAGGATCGAGCCTGTGATCGGTTCGAAAATACGATAAAAAGGATGTGATGACGCTTGGAGCCGTTTGAAGCGATATATGAGCAATATTTTCCGCGGATATACGCATTCATGTACAGATTGTGCCGTGACGAAAGTCTTTCGGAGGAGCTGACGCAGGAGACATTTTTTCAGGCGTTCAAATCCTTTTCGAAATATCGCGGCGAAAGCGAGCTTTTCACCTGGCTCGCCTCGATCGCCAAATACACCTTCTTTTCCTATATCCGTAAAAACAAGCAGGCGGGAGAGAGCGTCGATATCGAGCTTTTGGCGGATAATCTCCTCGATACCGAAAACGATCCCGAGGAAACCATCCAGCAGCACGAGACCGTCGATGCGATACGAAGGGCTATCTCCAATATGCCCGAAAAATATCGCGATGTGGTCGTGCTTCGTCTCTACGCCGAGCTGCCCTTTGCGCAGGTCGCAGAGGTGCTGCACATTTCGGAAAATTCGGCGAAGGTGATCTTTCACCGCGCCAAGAAACTTCTGTCGGAGGAATTAAAAAATGAACATATCCTGTGACATGGCGATGGATCTCATCGCTATCTATTGCGACGGAGTCGCAAGCGCGGACAGCCGCAGAGCAGTCAAGGAGCATCTCGCAGTCTGCCCGGTCTGCTCGAGAGCCTATGAGGCATATCGCCGCAAGAGTGAACAGCGCAAGCGTCCGCTCCCGCAGAGTCCCGAGGAAAAATACGCGGCTCTCGCACGCACCATGCGTCACCGTCAGCGTGCCTCGAATCTCGGTATCGCCGCAGTGGTCGCCGCGTCCGTGCTTCTCGGAGCCTTCAGCACCTATAAAATGCTCACCGAAAACGAAGACTGAGCCTCTCGGTCTTGAGCGGTGAAAAATCGATCCCCCATCTGCCGATCGGCAGGTGGGGGATCTCCTTGATAATGCAAAGCGGCAATGCGGACGATATCGACCGCATTGCCGCTTTTTTTCGAAAATATTTTCCCTTTTATTCCTTCCACCTGAAGCCCGAGGCAAGCAAAGTCGTCGCATCCTTTGCGACATTGAGAATGCCGCCGTCAAGCTCGCCGTGACGCTTTGTGCCGTCCTCGAGCAGGATGTCGCAATGCCCCGGCTTTACCGCAGTCATGAACGGGATGTGTCCCGCCATGACCGCAAGCTCGCCGCCGATGCCTCGAACATCGAGCTTTACCGCGCGTCCGTCAAAGGAATTTCCGTCGGGAGTAGATATCTTGAGCTTTAATGTGTTCATTCCGACGCTTCTTTCCCGAGCTTAAGCCTTCGAAAGCTTTTTCGCCTTTTCGACCGCCTCGTCGATCGTTCCGACATAGAGGAACGCCGATTCGGGCAGCTCGTCGTGCTTTCCTTCGAGTATCTCCTTGAAGCCGCGAACGGTTTCGGACAGCGGAACGTAAACGCCCGGGAAGCCGTTGAACTTCTCCGATACATGGAGCGGCTGCGAGAGGAAACGCTGGATCTTTCTCGCGCGCGATACGGTCGCCTTGTCCTCCTCGGAAAGCTCGTCCATACCCATTATCGCAATTATATCCATAAGGTCGTTGTATCTCTGAAGCACACGCTGTACCTCACGCGCGACCTCGTAATGCTCCTTGCCCAGGACATCGGGCGTGAGTATTCTCGAGGTCGATTCGAGCGGATCGACCGCCGGGTAGATTCCCTGCGAGGAGATCGCACGCGACAGAACCGTCGTTGCATCAAGGTGCGCAAAGGTCGTTGCCGGTGCGGGGTCGGTCAGGTCGTCCGCCGGAACGTAGACCGCCTGTACCGAGGTTATCGAGCCGTTCTTGGTCGAGGTGATGCGCTCCTGAAGTGCGCCCATCTCGTTTGCCAGTGTCGGCTGATAGCCGACGGCGGAGGGCATACGTCCGAGCAGTGCCGAGACCTCGCTTCCCGCCTGAGTGAATCTGAATATGTTGTCGATAAAGAGCAGCACGTCCTGATTCTGCTCGTCGCGGAAATATTCCGCCATCG
>CAYRKS010000112.1:0-6239 GCA_964424855.1 uncultured Lachnospiraceae bacterium | reverse complement strand
CTGAGGAAGTCCCCAGGTTCCGAGCGAGGTGAGGATAACGACTCCGAGCAGGCTCTTGGGGTCGGGACCGAAGAAGGAGTTGTATGCACCGAGCATATTTTCGGCACCTGCGGTGTCGGAGGGAATCTGAGAGAGCGAGGTGAGTGCGCTCATGAAGCCGCCCTTGCCCGAGAGCACGGCAGCGATGACCGCGATTATTCCGACGAGCATTATTATGCCCTGAACGAAGTCGTTCATCGCGGTGGCGGTGTAGCCGCCGAGGATGACATATACCGCAGTCACGACCGCCATTGCGACGACGCACCAGGTGTAGTCGATCTGGAAGCTTTCGGTGTTGAACGCCATTATAAAGAGTCTCGAGAGACCGTTATATACCGAGGCGGTGTAGGGGATGAGGAATACGAAGGTTATGAGCGAGGCGGCGAGCTTGAGAGACTTGCTGCCGAAGCGTTTTTCGAAGAACTCGGGCATTGTGGCTGCCGAGAGATGATGAGTCATTATGCGAGTGCGTCTTCCGAGGATGACCCATGCGAGAAGACTTCCTATAAGTGCGTTTCCGAGACCGATCCAGGTCGAAGCAACGCCGAATTTCCATCCGAACTGACCGGCATAGCCGACGAAGATAACGGCGGAGAAGTAGGAGGTTCCGTAAGCGAACGCGGTGAGCCAGGGTCCTACCGAGCGTCCTCCGAGTACGAAGCTGTTTACGCTGACTGCCTTTTTGCGGCACCAGAGACCGATAGCGGTCGTCATGGCGACGAATACCAGGATCATAAGAATTTTGATTAGCATGATTCTTTCCTTTCGAGAGCTTGAAGGGCAACAAAAAACGCCCTTCTGTATTTTAATACAGAGGACGATCAAATCGTGTTACCACCTCAGTTCGCCTACACCTCACGGAGCAGACCTCATAAAGTACTGGATATCTGCGCAAAAATATCGAATACTCGTCGTCTTTTAACGGTGACGCTTCCGGCTTTTGCTTAGTGGGATATACGCGAATGGGCGGATATCCGTTTGCAAAGCGGCTCGCGGGATGTAATTATGCTCTTCGTTTTTTCGCGCCTCTCACCACCCGGCTACTCTCTGTGAAAGCGTAAGAACCAATCCGTTTCCGGTTCCCGGTCATTGCCTTTACTGTTTGAAAACATTATAGCACTGTCGATTTGATTTGTCAAGAGTTTTTTCGCAAAAAAGTCAAATTTCGACCAAATGACAAATTTACAAATTATCACGCTCTGAAATTTCGTCATATTTACACTCAAAAACAATTGACACAGCTGCCGTTTATGTGATATAATAAAAATATGAGTCTTTATCGATACGATGATGAGGCTTTGATAATGAATTTATACTGAATTTATACCAAAGAAAGAGGAAGAGAAAAATGATACTGATCGGAGAAAAGCTCAACAGCTCGATACCCAGCACCTTTAAGGCGATGAAGGAGGGAGACGACGCGATAATCTCGCTGATCAAAGCACAGGAGAGCATGGGAGCGACATATCTTGACATAAATACCGCGATGTTTGAAGACGAGGAGCTCGAGGTCATGAAGCGGGTCGTAAAGCTCGCACTCGAGAACAGCTCCTGCGGGATAGTTCTCGATTCGCCCGATCCGAGCGTTATAAGTGAAGCGTCGGAGCTTTGCTCTGGGCGCGAGCTGATTCTCAATTCCGTAACCGTGGACGAACGCATAGATGAGCTTGCTCCGATAGCGGCAAAGCTCGGCTGCGGAGTTATTGTGCTTCCGATGAATTCCGACGGCATTCCCGAGAGCGCAGAGGAGCGTCTCGAGTGTGCAAAAGCGGCGATCGAAAAGCTGACGGTTGCCGGAGTTGACGAGGAGAGCATATATGTTGACGCGATCTGCGAGACTCTTGCAACGCTCGACACGAATGCCAAGACGGCTCTCGAGACCATCCGCCTCGTAAAGGAGAACACCAAGGCAAAGACCACCTGCGGACTCTCGAACGTATCCTTCGGACTTCCGAAGCGTGCATTTATAAACGCGGCATTCGTTTCGATAGCGGTATACAACGGACTTGATTCGGCGATCGCCGATCCGATGAGCGAGGAGCTGAGACGCGCGATATTCGCTTCGAGTGCGGTTTCTGGTCTTGACGAATACTGCATGGAGTATATCGGCTTCATCCGCGGCAACGAATGAGATTCGATTTGAGCGCGGTCGAAGAATTTACAAATTATTGTTGAATTATATTTCGGTATGAGGTATAATATAATGAAATACAAGATTTGGAGGAAGACAGTATGTTTTTAACCGATACGACCACCATGAGCACCGGTGCACAGGGCATCACCACTATCGTAATGATAGTTGCGATGGTTGCCATATTCTATTTCTTCATGTACAGACCCCAGAAGAAGCAGGAAAAGGAAGCATCCGATATGCGCAATTCGCTTCAGGTAGGCGATGAGATCACGACCATAGGCGGAATAATCGGCAAGGTCGTAAGCATCAAGGAGGAGACCTGCGTTATCGAGACCGGACGCGACGGCACCAAGATCCGTATCCTCAAGACCGCGATAAAGAACATCGACGTAAGAGCCGAGGACTGCTGACATAATTTTGTCGGCGTTTGCATATCCTCTTAGCAAAAAGGGCTGAGGTTTTATCGAAACAGCTTTTTCGAGCTGTCTAAGCTATATCGGCACCGAGAGCTTTTCGTTCATACCGTAGGCACTTATTCGGGAGGGATATGCTTGCAAAACAGATCAAGGGACGAGCAGAGAACGGTAGGCGGGCTTCTGGTCGCGTCCCTTAAGGGACTTTTTACCGCGATCCTTGTTTCGTTCGGGCTTTTGCTCGGCTTTGCCGCGATTTCGCTCGGACTTGAGGATCCGATAAAGCCGCTTTGGATATTTGCCCTTGCATCACTGCTTTGCGGTGCGGCGGCGGGCGGATATGCCGCCGGAGCATTCGGAAACGATCCGCTGTCCGGCGTTATATGCGGCGCGGAATATGTGATGCTTATCTGGCTCGGAGCACTGCTTTTGCGGGGACGGGTCGAAGCACCGCTGTCACCGCTGCTTTCTGCCATAGGCTATGCCGTCTGCATTTTGACAGCTCTTATCTGTGGACTTGCGGCGGTGAACCGAATACCGAGCGGCAAGCGAAGGAGTCCGACCGCCGCACGGCGAAAAATGGCAAGGCAGAGAAAATGAGCCCTGTCTCCCGAGGCTCTCCCGTCAAGCGGGGGAAGTGTCGGGAGATTTTTTATTTCTGAGAATCCGAAACAACGTGAAAGGAATCATGACAATGGTACACAAGATCAAATTCGGAGTAAACCGTTTTATTTATGACAGTGAGAGCGGATATATACATCCTCTCGACGAGCTCGGCTTTAAGCTGCTCGACTATCTCGAGCTTCCGATGGCGAGGGAATGTCCCTCCGCGCTGAGATATGACCTTGCAAAATATGACAGCGATGCAATATCGGCGGTATACGCCGAGCTTTTGGCACTTTCGGACGAGGGAAAGCTTTTTGCGCCCGAGAGACCAATTGCGAGTGAAGCTGCCGAGGGAAAGGGCGCGGCGCACGTTTTTGACACCGACGAGGGAGTAAAGCTCGAGAGTGTAGTCGGCGGAGAGAGCGATACGGTCGCCGAGGTCGAGGAGCTTTCGCGCGAGGCTAAGCTTTCGCTGAAGACCGGAAAGGGTTCTATCTTCGCACCGACAAAGGGACGCGAGCACGGCTTTGAGCCGTGCGAGAGCTGTCATGCAAGACATCTTTGCTCACTTAAAGCACCCGGACGAAAAATATGTGAGTACGAGCGTCTCAGGCTCGACTGCGAGCTTGCGGCGAAGGCACTCGGTCAAAAGAATTCGCTCTGAGGCATCAGCCCTTGAAATAGGCTGACGGAGAAACACCGGTCATCCTTCGGAAGGAACGTGAAAAATAGCAATAATCGGTGAAGCCGACCGCGGCGGCTATCTCGGTGATCGGAAGATTGCTTGCCGAATAATCGCGAAGTGCGCGCTGTATGCGGTATTCGCGCAGATAGCTTATAGGTCGTTCCGAAGTTCTGGCGAAAGAGCCGATAGAAGTTTCGCTCACCGAAGCCGAGCGCGGAGCAGATGTCCTCGACGGTTATCTGCGAGGCGTAGTTTTCGCAGATGTACTGATTTACGCTCCGAATAAAAAGCACATCATGTCCCTTTACGAAGGCGGAGGGGGCTTCAAAGGCGAGCGGCGCAAGCTCGGAGAGAAGGCTGTAGACTCCGCTCATCAGGCGGCATTCGCTCGAGGCTGTAAGAGCATCCATCGAGCTCTCGTAATCGCTCTGAAGCCGATCTATTATATTTATGAGCCGAGCGGTCGAGGTGTGCTCTGCGTCGAGCTTTGCCTCAAAGCGCATTGCGCCCTCGAGTATGCCCGACAGAAGCCTATCGAGCAGATTTCCCTTGAAATCGAGCATATAGGATTTCAGCTCGAGCATCAGGCAGGAATATGATACGTATTTATCCTCGGGGTGGATTATACCGCCGTGGATATCGAAGGGATTTATGATAAGAAGCTCACCCTCCTTAAGCGGTATGCAGTCCTGATTCAGCTCGACGTGCATCGCTCCCTTTCGCAAAAAAAGTATTTCGAGCGAATCGTGCGTATGCGTACAAAATACCTGATGTATGCTCGGATCGGGGCGAAAGGGAGGGCAGATACGCGCGGCGACCGGAGTTTTGCTGTAATCAAAGGAAAAGTCAACAACGGAGACCGGGATGGTGTTATACTGCTCCCGATGTCCGACAAATTCGTGAATCATGCTATCACACTCCTTTTGCGGTTTTGTTATAGGAATTATTATAGCATATTTGCGAAAATAAATCAAGTACCGAGCGAAAAAATGCGGTATCGTACAAGCGATGAATATGTCCGCTTTTTATCTCGGCGTTGTTCGGAAGGGAATATACGGGTTTGAAGGACAAGCTTTTCAAACGGTATTTTGCAGATCAAAGTGCGGTCGCTTAACGCGATCGGGCTTCGCCAACCGATCACCAAAAATCAGAAAGGAATGGTCATAAAAATGAATATCAGACCGACACCCGATAAAAAGGTATTTATAAACAATGCGCTTGGCGGCTTTGAGCTGCCTTACAATCTTTTTCTTCCCGAGGATTACCGTGAGGACAAGCAGTATCCGGTAATGATGTTCCTTCACGGTGCCGGGGAGCGCGGAAATGACAACGAGAAGCAGCTCGTTCACGTTGTTTACAAGCTTTACGAGACCTGTCCCGAGCTGATGAACGGTACGATACTTATAGTTCCGCAGTGTCCGTGCGGTGATCAGTGGGTAAACTGGTCTTGGACGAACGGCAACTATTCGACCGATGAGATACCCGAAAGCCGTCCGCTTTCCTCGGCGGTCGCCCTTCTCAAAACGATCCTCGAGACCTATCCCTGCGACCGAGATCGGGTCTACATCATGGGCATCTCGATGGGCGGCTACGGAACGTGGGACGTGCTTGCAAGACACGGAGAGCTGATTGCGGCGGGCATACCGATCTGCGGCGGAGGTGATCCCTCGAAGGCGGATAAGCTGAAGGAGATACCGATCTGGTGTTCGCACGGAACTGCCGATGACGCGGTTCGGTACGCGGGTACGGAGGGAATGTACAAGGCGATAAAGGCTGCGGGCGGAGACAAGATAACCTTTGTCACCGTTGAGGGCGGCGGACACGGAATATGGGATCTTGCAAGCACGAATGCGGAGCTCATAAAGTGGCTGTTTGCTCGAAGGCTCTCAGAGCGTTCTTGAATCGGTTAATAAAGAAAAAATCAAGAGGTGGGCGGCTGATATCCTTGTCGGTATCGGTCGCCTTCGGCTTTCGATCGAAAGCGAAGCCGTAAAACGAAAAATTGCGGAATCGGACAAGATATTGTCGTAATGTTTCTTTCGCCGAGGTCTGCGATATGCTATAATATAATTGCGGTTCGTATACGCAAGAGCAAAAGACCTCTGCGCTGAACCCGTAGCTCGAAGATATTCTCAAAAAATAACCGAGAAAGGAATAAAAATCATGACATTCATTCATGAAAAGATTCGTATCGCCTGCTCAAATCTCAACAGGCAGATCGTGACCGCGACAAAAAGCATACCCGACGTGCTTTATGTTGCTTGCGGCTACAAGACCGAAAACACTCCCCCCGCAGACGCGGAGTGGAAGCCCTATCGCGGCGAAGAGATCGACGCTCCGATAGATTCTCACTTCTGGTTCA
>CAYRKS010000111.1:0-6508 GCA_964424855.1 uncultured Lachnospiraceae bacterium | reverse complement strand
CGATTGCGGAGAGGACAAGGACGACAGCCATGCCGAATACGGTCACACGGTCTGCTGCCACGCCTTCAGAAAGCGCGAGACCAAGTGGCTCGAGAAAATAATGATCCGTTCGGATATTAAGGACGCAAAGCACCGCATCGTCATCGCGCACAATCCCTTCACATGGACGCACGAAGCTCCCTTTGACATAGAGGCGGACACCTATTCGCATTGGTCTGAGCTCCTTCGCGACAATTTCGCGCCCGAGGTATTCATCGCGGGACATCTCCACACCCTCGAGGTGAGCCGTCCCGGCGACAAGAATGACTGGCTCGGACATCCCTGCACGGTCGTTTCGGGTTCAAGACCGAATCGCGATGACGGCAACGAACATTTCGCGGGCTCGGGCTTCATCTTTGACGATAAAGTTACAGTCGTATTCAACGATAATGACGGGAATATGATTTCCGAAGTTATAATATAAATAAAACGGTTTTATAAACCGAGCTCATAAGGAGCGGAAAGGCAAAAAGCATGAAAATATTATTTCAGGGCGACAGCATAACCGATGCCGGACGTGATTACACCGACATACATAACCTCGGACACGGCTATCCCTTCTACACCGCAAAGGCGATCAGCGAGGCATTCCCGGATCGCGACTTTGAATTCATCGATCTCGGAGTAAGCGGCAACCGCGCCGAAAATCTCCGCGACCGCTGGACTAAGGATGCTATTGAGATTCAGCCCGACGTCATTTCGATCCTCATCGGAATAAACGACACCTGGCACAGATCGGCTGAAAAGAACTGGATGCCGCACGAGTATTTCGAGGAGTGCTATCGCGGCATTCTCGAAAGAGTAAAGAAGGAGACAAACGCGAAGATCATAATTCTCGAGCAGTTCCTACTCCCCGTTCCCGACAAGGAATTCTTCCACGTCGATCTCGACCCGAAGATCCAGATCACTCGTAAGCTCGCGCGTGAATACGCGGATGCATTCGTTCCGCTCGACGGTATTTTTGCCGCCGCTTCGGTAGAAGCCGCTCCGACCGAATTTGCCGCAGACGGTGTACATCCGACCGCAAAAGGCGCAGAGCTCATCGCTTCGCACTATCTCGAGGCGTTCAAGAAGATAATATAATAAAACAGCTTCATCGGGCAAGGATCGCAAGTCGATTTTTGCCCGTGCTTTACCTAAAAAAGCTTTTAACAGGAAAGGAATTCAAACTATGGAAAAATCAAAGGTTTATTTTACCGATATGCGAGTCTCCGGCTCGGATAATCTGCTGACAAAGCTCAAGAGACTGATAAAGACCGCCGGGATCGATTCTATCGACTTCGACGGTAAATTCACGGCGATAAAGATACATTTCGGAGAGCCGGGAAATCTTGCCTTCCTTCGCCCGAACTTCGCAAGAGCGGTCGCCGAGGTGATAAAGGAGAACGGCGGAAAGCCCTTCCTCACCGACTGCAACACGCTCTATGTCGGACGCAGAAAAAATGCGCTCGATCATCTCGAGGCTGCCGCCGAAAACGGCTTTTCGCCCGCTTCGACCGGATGTCAGATACTGATAGCCGACGGACTCACCGGACGCGATGAGGTCTGGGTGCCGGTAGAGGGCGGAGAGCTGGTCAAGGAGGCAAAGATAGGACGCGCGATAATGGATGCGGATATCTTCATCTCGCTCAACCACTTCAAGGGACACGAATGCACCGGCTTCGGCGGCGCACTCAAGAACATCGGAATGGGCTGCGGCTCGAGAGCCGGAAAGATGGAGCAGCACAACGGCGGAAAGACCGAGGTCGATCAGTCGAGCTGCGTCGGATGTCGTCAGTGCGCAAAGCAGTGTGCGCACGGTGCTATCTCGTTCGACTCGAAAAAGGCGTTCATAGATCAGTCGAAGTGTGTCGGCTGCGGACGCTGTATACACGCCTGCCGTCTCGAGGCGATCTCGCAGTCTGCCTCGAGCGCGAACGACGATCTCTGCAAAAAGATGGCGGAGTATTCGAAGGCTGTCGTATCTGGTCGCCCTCATTTCCACATCAGCATAGTCAATCAGGTCTCGCCCTACTGCGATTGCCACCCAGAAAACGACGCTCCTATCATTCCCGATGTCGGAATGTTCGCGTCCTTTGACCCGGTCGCGCTCGATATGGCGTGCGCCGATGCCTGCAATGCACAGCCCGCCTATGCAAATTCGGTACTCGGCGACAATCTCAAGCACGAGCATCACCATGACGGCATAGTAGATACGACCTGCGACCGCTTCCATGCGACCTCACCGAGCACTGACTGGCGCGTAACGCTTGAGCACGCCGCAAAGCTCGGAGTCGGAAGCCTAGAATATGAGCTTGTGAATGTTAAATAAGCTTTTATGGATATATTTATACTCTGTCTTGAGCTTATAGGTACCTGCGCCTTTGCGGTATCGGGTGCGTTGGTCGGGATAGGGAAGCGGATGGATGTTTTCGGAGTCTGCATTCTCGGACTGACGACTGCGGTCGGCGGAGGGATAATCCGCGATGTGCTCCTCGGCACAGTCCCGCCGGCGGCATTTCGAGACCCGATATATATAATCACTGCGGCGGTTTCCGCGCTGATCACCTTGATCCCGGCGGTCAGACGGAGCTTTTCGCCGGGACATCGTGTATTTGAAGAGATACTTTTTATTTCGGATTCCGCCGGACTCGGGATATTTACGGTCTGCGGCGCGAAAACCGCAGTCGAGGCGGGCTACGGCGAGAACATATTCCTCGTAATATTCGTCGCGGTAATAACCGGAGTCGGCGGCGGAGTCCTTCGCGATATCTTTGCGGGCGACCGTCCGATGATATTCGTAAAATATATCTACGCCTGTGCGTCGATAGTCGGAGCGGTCGTTTATCTCCTCTGCCTTCACGCAGAGCTGCAAAGCCTCGGATTGATCGTGGGCTTCGCTTCGGTCTTCCTTATCCGTGTGCTTGCAAAAAAATACAGATGGAGCCTGCCAAAGCCGATGGACTGAGGCGGACTTCGACAGCCGCTCCTTAGCCGAGCGGCTGTTTTTTCTATCATTTTCGAAAAAATTAAAATGCTTTTAAGAAATTCCGGAGCAATTATTTCCGAAAAATCGATCACTGCCGAAAAGTTTTTTCGGGGATTTCGAAAAAACGCCGAAAAAAATCCTGTATAAATCCAAGCTGACGAATTGATTTCGGCGAAGCTCGGCTTTCACGAAAATCATTGTGAAAAAAGCATTAGATTTCCCCTTTCGAAAGGTTAAAGAATTGTGAATTGAGGAGATTTTTAACATAACCTGTTGACATACGCCTCAAAAAGGAGTATAATAGCTTTATCGAACCTGAAAGGTTCGATGCGAAAATGTCCGATGTGCAGGACATTTTCGGAATATCTCAGCTTCAAGGAGAGAAAAATCATGAAAAAAGCACTCAAAATCCTCTCGATCGCACTTGCCGCATTGATGCTCGTCGGGACTCTCGCGTCCTGCGGTGAGGATCTTTCGGGCAAGTTTATTTTCGGCGGAATCGGTCCGCTTACCGGAACCGCTTCGACCTATGGAAACTCGGTACGCAACGGCGCGCAGATCGCGGTTGACGAGATCAATGCCGCAGGTGGCGTAAACGGCGTTCAGATCGCACTTCTTTTCGAAGATGACGAGGCTGACAGCGCGAAGGCTGTTACCGCATACGAGACCCTTATGGACAAGGGTATGCAGGTTCTGATCGGTGCAACCACCTCCGGCGCATCGGTCGCTCTCAACGATGTTGTCGGTAAGGACGGCATCCTTCAGATCACCCCCTCGGGCTCTCAGATCGAGGCAGCAAGCGTAAACCCCAACTCCTTCCGCGTCTGCTTCACCGACCCGCTTCAGGGTGTTGCAATGGCTGACTATGCCTACAACACGCTCGGCTACAGAAGCGCGGCTATAATCCACAATCAGGATGATGACTATTCGGTCGGTATTTATGAGGCGTTTGTCGAGCAGTTCGAGAAGAACGGCGGCAAGATCGCCGAGGACGTTTCCTTCGCAAAGGATGCAAGCGACTTCAGCGCACAGATGACCAAGGTCGCAGCCTCTGACGCAGACTTCCTCTTTATGCCGATCTACGCCGAAAAGGCAGCTCAGATCATCATCGCGGCAAACGACAAGGGCGTTGATATCCCGCTTCTCGGAAGTGATGGACTCGACGGAATTCTCAAGTACCTCACCGGCGACAACGCAAAGCTCTGCGAGGGTCTTGTTTACCTCACTCCCTTCGTTTCCACCGATTCCGACCCGAAGGTTCAGGCCTTCACCGAGACCTACACCAAGCGTCACGGCTCGGCTCCCGACCAGTTCGCGGCTGACGCATACGATGCCGTATATCTTGCCGCAGAGGCTCTCAAGAAGACCGGCTGCTCCGATCCGACCGCGCTTGACAATGCGGCTCTCGTCGAGGCAATGATGACTGTCGAGCTTGACGGTCTCACCGGTAAGATGGCATTCGATTCGACCGGCGAACCCAACAAGGGCGCAAAGGTCGCTAAGATCGTAAACGGCGAATACGTCGCACAGTCCGCAAACTGAGTTCTGCGCAGCTTTATCGACTGTATTCAATATAAAAAGCACTCACTCCGACAAAAAGTCGGAGCGCGGGCTTGCTTGAAGATCCCACCGCGCTGCGGAATCCGGATTTTTCAGGCAAGCCCTGCCCGTTATCTGCGCTGATCACTGCACCTTGTACGCAAAGCGTTTTGATCAGTGCCGATAACATTTTTTCAAAGAAAGGATCGTTCGCTTATGCAAATGTTGATCTCCACAATTATAGACGGACTGAATCTCGGCTCGGTTTACGCGCTGGTCGCACTGGGCTACTCAATGGTATACGGTATTGCAAAGATGCTGAATTTCGCACACGGAGACGTTATCATGGTCGGAATCTATTCGATCTTTGTCTGCCTTCAGCTCAGCAGTCTGCCGATCTGGCTCACTATGATAATCTGTGTCGCGGTCTGCGCATTTCTCGGCTTCGCCGTGGAAAAGCTGGCGTATAAGCCGCTTCGAAACTCGACTCCGCTCTCGGTGCTGATAACCGCTATCGGCGTTTCGTATCTTTTGCAGAATGTCGCGCTGCTCATCTTCAACTCCGACCGCAAATTCCTTCAGAGCTTTTTGGAGCTCGGAAGCCTACGGATCGGTGAGATCGAGCTTCCGATCCTCTCGCTTGTCATCTGGGGAACTACGATAGTTATCATGGTCGCGCTCAATATCTTTATCAAGAATACAAAGATGGGACGCGCGATGCTCGCCGTTTCCGAGGACAAGGGCGCGGCTCAGCTCATGGGTGTAAATGTCAACAGCACGATCTCGCTCACCTTTGTGATCGGCTCGGCACTCGCCGGAGTCGCGGCGATACTTTATGCGGCAAAGTATAAAAACGTCGATCCCTACACCGGCTCGGCATTCGGTATAAAGGCATTCGCGGCGGCGGTATTCGGCGGTATCGGCTCGATCCCCGGCGCACTTATCGGAGGCTTTTCGCTCGGTCTCATCGAGGCACTCACGATCGGCTTCCTTCCCGATGCGCTCACTGCCGCCTCGGACGGAGTTGCCTATGCGCTGCTCATAATCATGCTGATCCTAAAGCCCTCCGGCTTGCTCGGCAAAAAGAAGATCGAGAAGGTTTAAGGAGGCTTTGACGTGAAAAGTATATTAAATCGCAAAAACCTCGCAAGACTCGCCGTCGCGGTGGCGATCTGGGCGGTGGTCGCACTTTTGATGGCTATCGGTGTTATGCCGCGAAGCCTCCAGTCGCTGACCATGAAGATCTGCTACTACGTTGTCCTGACTCTCTCGCTCGACCTCATCGTCGGCTATCTCGGCGACCTTTCGCTCGGACACGCGGCATTTTACGCGGTCGGCGGATATGCCGGCTGTGCCTTTGCACTTTATGTCGATCTGCCCTTCGGCATCAGCTTCGTGCTTTCGCTGCTCGTCGGCGGAGTTGCGGCGGCGATAGTCGGATTTCTTATCAGCAAGGCGATATTAAAGCTTCGCGGAGACTATCTTGCGATAGTTACGTTCGCCTTCGGTGAGTTTATCCGCTCGTTCGTTAAGATAATCCCCGGACTCGGCGGAACAAAGGGACTCATCGGAGTTCCGACCTATTCGAGCCGCGTGGTCGGCTTCTCGCTCTCATATATCGTTGTCCTTCTCGTTATAATCGCGGTCTATAACCTCACTCATTCGCGCGTCGGACGCGCGGTAACGGCTATCCGCGATAACTCGATCGCTGTCGAGTCGGTCGGCATCGACATAAAAAGGATGAAGGTGCTGGTATTCACCATCGCATCCTTTATGGCGGGAGTCGCCGGAGTGCTTTTCGGCTTTTACAAAACTACTCTCACGCCGTCCGACTTCACCTATAACCTCTCGATCGAGGTTCTGGTAATGGTCGTTCTCGGCGGAATGGGCAGCATCAAGGGCTCGATCATCGCTTCGGTGGTCATAGTCGCTCTTCCCGAGCTGCTTCGCGGCGCATCGGAT
>CAYRKS010000110.1:6005-6561 GCA_964424855.1 uncultured Lachnospiraceae bacterium | reverse complement strand
ATAAATCACAGCGCATCCGCAAGGATCGGCGCGATCCGCGAAAAAAAATCACTCCGACCTATGGTAAAAACCGTAGGTCGGAGCTTTTTCATCTATGTAAAATATAAGCTTATCGGCGGAATTATCCGCTCGACTTCAGATCGAGCCGTAAATCGTTGCGGCTACGGATCATCATAGCGGCTTCATCTCAGCTTGAGTATCGCTTCAAGGCAAAGCCTCAGAGCGTATTTTGTCGAGCCGTCACCGAAGCCGCGAGCATCGTACTTTTCGATATTTGCAAGCGAATCCGCGGTGTACAGCAGCATTCCCCAGCTCACACCGCGAAATTTTGCGCAGGCGGCAAGTGCGGAGCATTCTATCTCGACCACCGAGCAGCCCTCGCTCCTTCGGTAAGCGACCTTTTCGCGGGTCTCACGGTAAAAGCCGTCGGTCGTCCAGGTCATGACCTCGCGGTATCTCAGCGAATTTTCCGAAAGAGTCTGACCGATAGCAGCTATCACCGAACGATCGAGCTCGATAAATCTCGAGGGCGGCGCATAATGATATGATGTTCCCT
>CAYRKS010000110.1:0-5995 GCA_964424855.1 uncultured Lachnospiraceae bacterium | reverse complement strand
AGAAATTCGCCCTCGGAAAAAGCCTCAAGGCATCCGCAGCTGCCGGTCGAGATTATCCGCTTCACGCCGTAGCCGATCAGCCAATCGAGAAGCTGTGCCGCAGGTGCCGAACCGACCGGTGCCTGACAGAGCGTTACCCGTTCGCCCTTGTATTCGGTGACGTATATCGGATAATTCTTCGTCATGCTGACAAATTCTCCGACCCTTACCGCTCCGCTCTCTTTTGCATATTCATCTACCGACTCACCGAGAAATGAGAACACGCAAAGCTCGGGGAGCTTAAGCTCCAAAGCTTCATGCTCGGGATCGATCACCGCACACGGCGATGGGTCAAATTCAAGCAGCGGTATATCGTTTTTAACTATGCTTATTGCCATATATCAAAACCTAAATGCTCATAGCAAGAATGCCCACAGCATAAAATGCTTACAGCTCTATCCTCAGCTCGGATATGAGCTTTTCGATCTCGCCGTCACGCAGAGCTTCCGCCATTGCGTGCATCGTGTCCGCCATTCGCTCGATCTCGGGGATCAGATAGTCGCGATCCTCCAAAAAGAGCTGGCTCCACATTCCCTCGTTAAGCTTTGCGACTCTGGTGAGATCACGGAAGCTGCCCGCTGAAAAGCCCTCATGCTCCTTTGCCGTCGGACTCTTGGCATATGCCGCCGATACTATATGCGGGAGCTGCGAGGTGAAGGCGATTATACGGTCGTGAGTTGCCGCATCGGTCAGCTTTACCCGTCCGAAGCCGACCTCGAGGAACAGCTCCTCGACTCGCTTCAAAAGCTCCACATCCTCACCCTCTCTCGGAACGAGCAGCATCGTCGCGCCCTTGAAGAGATTTTCGCGCGAGGCGGCAAAGCCCGAATACTGCGTTCCCGCCATCGGATGTCCGCCGATGAAGGTAAAGCCGCCCTTTTCGGCAGCCTCAAAGCCGACCTCACAGATCCTGCGCTTTATTCCGCCGAGATCGATGACCAGCTTTCCTGCCGGAATGACACCGCTTTGCAAAAAATCTATCGTCGCCATCGGATATGCCGCGGGGATTATGAGCTCGTAATCATCGAGCGGCGGAAGCTCGGTATATGCCTTGTTGCAGGCTCCCGAGACCATAGCGAGGCGGCAAGCCTCGCCGTCGGGATCGTAGCCGTCAACGGTATTTTTCGTAAAAAAGCTGAAAGCGCGAGCCATTGAGCCGCCGATCAGTCCGAGTCCCAGAATAAGTATTTTCATTTTTATGACCTTTCCTTTCTTGTTTTTTGCAGAGCGGTTGGTGCAGCAAAAGCCGCAAAACGCAGCTCAAAAGCTTTGCTTTCAAGCTTATTAAAATCACTTTCTAGCTTTCCGGAAATCGTTTAACACATCTAAATAATGTGGAAAGGCTTGTCCTTCAAGCCTTTCCGCACCTTTCGCAAAAAGCCGATTGTTATTTTCCGATATTTTCGAGCAGCCATTCGTTTCGTTCCTCGAGCCACTCGCGAAGGAATTTTACGTTCGCGTCATAATCTCCCTTGGATTCGCCCGCGTAAATGCTGTAGCAAGCGTAAACATCCCAGCCGGCATTATAAGCGGTCGTATCCTTGTTCTGAAGGTATTCGCGGTCGAACGAAGCACGGTTTGCCTCGAGAAGAAGGTCGATCTGGTTCTTCCCTTCCTTGTTGTCGGCATAGAGATTCACTATGAGCGGCTGAAGCTCCTTGTATCTGTCGCGCACGAGCTTTGAAAAATGCTCGGTTTTGAGAAGCATACGCCACCAGCCGTGGATCATTCTGAAGCCGTGCGTCGAATCCCCCGAGGCATCGCCGTGACCGTTGGAGTTGTGATAGTTGTAATAATTCTCCTGAACGAAGGTGCTGCTGACATTTCCGGTGCTGAGATCGAAGTCCCACGGCGGACCGGCATAGAGAATATCGTCCTTAACATAGAAATAAAGCGACTTCCAATATCCGTCAACATCCTTGAAAAGCTCCATCATTATATAGAGATCGACAAAGGAATCGACATCGATATATTTCGAATATTCCGCCTCATCCCCGCTGCGCATCGCCTTTTCCGCCTTTTTCAGGAATTCATTCAGGTGCTTTTTCTGCGCCTCGGTCGGAGAATCGGGCGAATCGTAGACGAGCTTCACGCCCTCGCCGGTTTCAAAATCCCAGCCGCCCGACGGCGAGACCTCCAGGATAAAGTCGTACTTTTCGGTGTTCACGGCGACACGATTTTTTCCGTCGGATACCGGCTCACAGCAGAGATAATTTCCGCGGTATTTTCCGTTCACCCACACCTCGCAGAAGGTTGACTGCGAGACATAATCGAGCCTGAGCTTTGAGCCGAAATCAAGTGCGAGCTTGTTTCTGAGCATCGTCTTGTCAAACATATTCGCGATAAGACTCCACTTTTTGCCCTCCTCCATTCCGAACAGAGAGGTCTTCTCGGGGAATTTTATATTGTAGGGCTTTTTCTCGGCTGAGGCGGTCGAATTTCCGCGAACCTTCGCGGTTATCTCCGACTCTATGACCTCGCCGTCGTTTATCACAATGACCTGACCACTCTGATACGATCTGTCGAGCCAATCGGGGACAGTGAGGACGATGACCGGATAATCCCCGCTGTAGGAGGAATTGAGAGCCTTTTTCGTCTGTTCAAAATTCCAAAATTCGATATCCTCGACCGTTCCCGGCTCAAGATATTCGCGCTCGATGATCCGCAAAAGTCTGAAATATTCGTCCTTTATCTCCGCGTCGTAAAACGAACCCGGAAGCTTCAGCACGGCATCGTCGATGATCTCGAGACGCTCCTCGTGAGTATAGGTTTTACCGTCATACACCTCCGCTGCGGTGGTTTCTTTGCCTTCATCCCCCTCGCTCACGCTCGAGCAGCAGGTCAGAAGCAGTGCCGAGATGATTGAAAGCAGAAGTGCGAGTTTCCTTGTATGCTTTTTCATAAGCCGCTCCTTTGATCCGTTGAAATTTTGAAAGCTGTTCTTTGATTTTTTATCAGAGCATCCGATCCGCCGCCATGCGCCTTGCCTTACAGCGTTCGAGCGCGGCGAGTATCTCCTCGTGATCGTCATAGTGACGATATTCACCCTCGATGAGCTGATAGGTCTCGTGGCCCTTTCCGGCAAAGAGTATGCAGTCGCCGGGGATCGCGTGGCCTATCGCATATTCGACCGCCTCTCGACGATCAACGAAGGTCACATAGGGGCAGGAGGTCGCCGCAACGCTCTTTTCGATGTCGGCGATTATCTCCTCGGGTGCCTCGAAATTCGGATTGTCGCTCGTAATTATAACAAAGTCTGCGAAATTCGCCGCGACCTCGCCGAGCTCTCCGCGTCTAAGCTGAGTACGTCCGCCTACCGAGCCGAAAAGCACGACCAAACGCTTCGGCTTGTATTTGCGTATCGTCTCGAGTGCGGCGCGCATTGAGACCGCGTTGTGCGCATAGTCGATGATACAGACCACATCCTCGAGCGTTCCCTCGGGGATATCGACGATCTCAAAGCGTCCCTTGACCGTTGCGTTTGCAAGCGCACAGGCTATCACCTCGTGCGAAAGCTGCATACGCTCGGCAACGGCTATAGCCGCAAGTGCGTTGTATACGTTGAATTCGCCCGGCATACGCAGTGAATATTCATGCTCACCCGTTATGGTGCGGCAGGTGAAGCTGACACCGAGCGCGTTCTTGTCGCGCCATGCCTTTATACCGCTTGCAAAAACATCGCGCTGACCGTCACAGCCGAAGGTCGTGTTTATGGAGCGCGAATTTTTCACCAAGTCTGTGAAATGCGCATCGTCGGCATTGAATATTCCGTAGCGGCACTGACGGAAAAGCTCCGCCTTGCACGCCATGTAATGCTCAAAGCTCGGATGCTCGACTCCGCCGATGTGATCGGGCGAGAGATTGGTAAATACGCCGATGTGGAAGTGTATACCGACGATACGGCGCATATAGACCGCCTGACTCGAGACCTCCATAACGACGCAGGAGACCCCTTCCTCGATCATACGTCGAAACGCCTTGTGAAGCTCATAGCTCTCGGGAGTCGTGTTGACCGTAGGCGTTCTCACTCCGTTTATAACGATGCCGGTCGTGCCGATCGTTGCGGTGTTTATCCCTCCCGCGTTGAGCAGAGCGGCGGTCATTGCGGTGACTGTGGTCTTTCCCTTTGTTCCGGTGACACCGATAATCATCAGCGAACGCTCGGGATGACCGAAAAACGCCGCCGAGGCAAGTGCGAGAGAGGCGCGTGTGTCCTTAACGATTATTTGCAATACATCGTCGGGAAGCTCGAGCCTTCGTTGTACCAAAAATGCGCGGCAGCCCTTTTCATACGCCGAATGCGCATAAACATGACCGTCAGAGACCGCACCGACCAGGCAGACGAAAAGCGTTCCGGCTTCAGCCTTTCTCGAATCGTATACAATGTCGGAGATATCGGTCGCTCCGAGCTCGGCGGTCGCTTCGTACTCGATATCCGCGAGAATATCAGAAAGCAGCATATATTATGATCATAGCATCCGAACAGTCGAAATAAGATTCGGCTCTCGAATGCTTCCTTTCCGCTCCGCACGCGGAGCTTGTTGTATGAGCTTTTACGCTTTAGCGACAGCTCTCATCTTTTTATCGTATTTTTTCCGCAGGCGCGGATGGTCGCAAGCGCGAGGCACTCGAGCGAATCGGTGTAAAAATCACTAAGCCGCTCGTCCCGCTTTATCAGCGAAAGCTCGGTGCAGCCGAGGATCAGTCTTTCACAGCCGAGCGAGCGCATATGGTGTGCTATCTCGTAAAAGCTCTCCATGTTTGCCGACTTTCCCTGCTTTATCTGCTCGTAAATGATCTCGGTGACGCGCGCCTGATGCGGCTCATCGGGAACGATGCAGGCTATATCGTGCGCCTTGCAGTAGCGTTGATAGGTTCCCGAGCCGACCGTCCCCTCGGTAGCCAGAAGTCCAAAGCGACTGACCCCCTCACTTTTGAGCCGCGCGACCGATTCCTCGACGATATTGAGTATCGGCACCTCGACCGAGGCGGCGAGCTGATCGTAGAAATAGTGAGCGGTGTTGCAGGGGATCGCGATTATTTCAGCCCCGAAGGCTACCAGCCTTTTCGCGTCCTCGATCATCGTATCGATTGGGTTGACATCCGATCTTCCGAGGATAAAGGCCGTGCGATCCGGAGTCGTGGCGCGGCTCGAGATAACCATGTCGATATGCTCCTGATCCGAGGAGGCATCGGTGAGAGCCGTCAAAAGCTCGTAAAAATACACCGTTGCCATCGGTCCGAGACCGCCGAGAACTCCGAGCAGCTTAGCTTTTCCCATAATATTTCTTGAACTTTCCGTAGTGATTTCTTCCGTGCATTATCAGATAGAAGAAACGCTTTGGATTCAGCATCACATCGGGAGAATACCAGAGCGACGGATGAGCCTTTTTAGCCTTTGCGAGAGCCTTGGCGCGCAAAACGAGCTTTTGATCGCGGCAGTAGGAATAAACGACTCCCTTCGGGACGCTGTGCCAGAAGCTCTCGTTGTCGCAGAAATAGGTACCCTCAGTCTTTTTACCGAGGACATATTCCTCGACTATGTATTTTGCGATATTGCAGCCGGACGAGGTGACATAATAGTTCGAGCGTCCGAGACGAAGATTTATCTCAAACGCGCGGTAGGTTCCGTCGCGCTCATCGTACTTGATATCGAAATTCGAATAGCCGACAAAGCCGGTCTCCTCGAGATAAGCCTTGAAACGCTCCATAAGCGGGCGATTCTCCTCGGTTATTATCGCGCAGTGGTTTCCGAGTCCCTTCGGAGTATGCTCCTCGAGCA
This sequence comes from uncultured Lachnospiraceae bacterium, assembly GCA_964424855.1. GTDB lineage: Bacteria > Bacillota > Clostridia > Oscillospirales > CAG-272 > Flemingiibacterium. The sequence continues at coordinate 174 of CAYRKS010000110.1, read as the reverse complement.
GAACGTGACCGAGGCACATCATGCGTACCTTTCCGTTTTGATCCGAATATGCGGTGAGAACTCGCATTTTCGAGTCATCTCCGGGAATACGATCCTGAAGGATTATCTTCTCGGGATAGCCCGAGGCGTATATGCGGCGGATTATTATCTCCGCCTCGCCCGCAGAGGTCGCGG
>CAYRKS010000109.1:6135-6637 GCA_964424855.1 uncultured Lachnospiraceae bacterium | reverse complement strand
AGGCATTCGGGATGCCACTGTACTCCGATGAAAAATTGTTCCGGAGCCTCGATCCCCTCGATAATACCGTCGCTTTTTGAGTGAGCGGAGGCGAAAAGCTCGTTCGGCAGCTCTTTCGCCGCCTGATGATGGAGACTGTTGACCTCGCATTCTTTACCGATAAGCTCAAAGAGCCTCGAGCCGTCTTCGGTGATAATCGAGTGCGCCGGGAGGCTTCGATCAAGGGTCTGCATATGACCTTGAATATCGAGGTGAAGCTGACCGCCGAGCGCGGCGGTCATGATCTGCGCTCCGCGGCATATCCCGAGAGTCGGGAGCCTTGACGAAAAGGCGTACTCGGCAAGCTTCAATTCAAAGCGGTCTCGTTCAACGCTTACCGATCGGATAAGGCTTTTGTCATAGTCATGCACTCCGAAAAGCTCGGGCAGAATGTCTCCGCCGCCACTCAGTATCAAAGCATCGCAGTCGATCGATCCGCTCGATGCTCGGCTCGATTCGAGAG
>CAYRKS010000109.1:5029-6086 GCA_964424855.1 uncultured Lachnospiraceae bacterium | reverse complement strand
TATGTATTTTTCACTCAGCGTTTTTTCAAAGGTTATCCCGACCCTCGGCTTCATATATGACCTCCCACGTTATTATAACGAATATAAGTAAAGGCGCATTGCCGCGGCAATACCGCGGCTGCGCCTTACAATTATATGCTTATTTGGAGTATTCAGAAGCGATATCGAGTGCGACATCGGGGCGATTGGTGATTATCGCGCCGACATTCAGCTCACACAGACGCTTTATGTGGTCGGGATTATCGACTGTCCAGGGATGGACACGGACACCGAGCTCATTTGCGCGGTCAACGATATCGGGATGGCTGATGATCTGCCAGAAATGCGGATGTATTGCCTTTGCTCCGAAGAGAGCGGCGTAATCCGCCGGCTTTACGAGCTCACTGCCGTAGAGCGGAGCGACGAATGCCTCGCTGTCCTGCTCGAGAGTGGTCGTGAGGAGCCAGTGATTGAAGGAGGAGTAAATGACTCTTTCGCGCATACCGTTTTTCTCGGCGCAATCGAGAGCCTTCTTAACTATGTCGGGGTGTGCGCTGCCCTTGATCTCGACGTTGACATAAAGTCCGCGCGGACCGAGAAGCTTGTAGACCTCATCAAGGGTCGGAATTTTGATGTTTTTGTATTTCTCGTTGTTGAACTTTGCCGCAAAGTCAAAGCTTCTCAGCTCCTCGAAGGTCATGTCCTTTATTACTCCGGTGCCGTTCGAGACGCGGGATATCTCATCGTCATGCGTTACGACGATAACACCGTCCTTGGTGAGATGGATGTCCAGCTCAACACCGAAGGCGTTCATGTCGGCCGCCAGCTCGAATGCCTCGAGCGTGTTTTCGGGGGCGTAAGCGGAGGCTCCGCGGTGGGCGAAGATGAGTCGGGTTCCTGTTAGCTTCATGATGATTTCTCCTTTTTGTTTTTACAGATACTTCTTTATCTGACGTGTCAGCTCTCTTGCGTAGCAGGAGAAGCCGAGATCGTTCGGATGAAGATATTCGTCGGAATAAAATTTCGTATCGTGCGGAGTGAGTGTATATCCGTCGATCGGAATTACCGGCAGCTCCTT
>CAYRKS010000109.1:0-5019 GCA_964424855.1 uncultured Lachnospiraceae bacterium | reverse complement strand
TCAGCAATCCGCGCATTATTTTGTTGAGCTCGGAGTGCGGAGTGCCGAATTTTGTCTCACGATCCTTGTCTGCGCGCCATATCGGAGTTATCGCGAATATTTTTGCATTTGGATAAAGCTCGCAAAGGCTCGAATAAAATTCGGTGCAGTCAGATTCAAAGGTGTCTCGCGTTAAGGATGACCAGTCGTTCGTGCCGTAGGCGACGGTGATGATATCGGGGGTTATGTTATCCTTGAGCTTTGCAAGCTCGGGGAAGAAGGTCTCGCCGCCGATACCCTTGTTTATCGCGTCGGCGTCCAGCTCCTTGGCAAGCAGGGAGGCGTAGGAGAGCGACGGATATATCGCATCATAGCCGTGGGTTATCGAGTCACCGAAGCAGAGCATCGAGCGGCTTCTGATACATGGGCTTATAATCTCGCCGTCAAGCTCTATTTCGGAGAGCTGAGTTACTCTTGACCAGGGGAAATATATCTCGACCCGCTTTTCTCCGGGTGCGAAGGTGATGTCCGCGTGTCCCGACATGAAAAGCTTGCCCTCGCCGCCGAAATGAGAGGTGAGAACGCCGTCCTCATATACATCGAACCAGCTGAACATTCGGCTCGAGGCAACTGCCAGACGATAGTCAAGGTGCATCGCCTCGGCGTTCGTGTAAAACGAGAGACGTATTCCGGCAGAGGCAAAGGTCTTTTGAAATAGATCGAGTCGGTGCTTTGCGTAGGTCTCGGTCTGCTCTCTTGTGAAGCGGTGGAAGGAAAATGCACCGTGATTTTCCTCGACATCTGCTGCGCCGAAAGTTATCCTTTTTATTTCGTTTATCGTGAGTTTCATTAAAAATTCTCCATTATATAATTCTGTGAACATTATAGCACACTTTTTTGCTATAGTCAAGTGGTTTTCAAAAAAATTTGCTTTTACCGCGTACACTTCTAAAAATAGTCTCGCACGTTTTTTGCATTATTGTAGCATATACAATGCAATATTGAGAATATAAATTTACGATAGTAAAAATATATTGACAAATCGCGTGAGCTGTGATATAATATTTATGAAGGAGATGATTTAATGTATATCGACTATACCGGGCTTTGGAAGCTGCTTGCAGAGAAGGGTATGACCAAAAGCGATCTCATCGAGCTGACCGGACTAAGCTCGAGGGTGATATCGAAGCTTTCGAAAAACGATACCGTAACGACCGATACGCTTGTGAGGATATGCGATGCGCTCGGCTGCCGTCTGAGCGATATAGCCGAGTGCGAAAGCGAGGATCGGATGACCTTTTTCGAGGCTTACAACCACAGCAGAAATATCCTCGAGCGAAACGAAGCCTTCACGGTATCGGAGCTTTTTCGCGACGGCAAGAGATATTTGATATACAAAACGAACGAAACGGCGACGAAGGCGACGCATATCGAATGCCGACCCGATCGGACGATATATCGGGTGAAGTTTTATATGTTCGGCGGTATCGGAGGTCCGTCGAGAATCGAATCGGTGCTTCTTCGCCCGATAAGCCGAAGCGGCGAGGTGATCATCGTTGTGATAAAGGGAAAGCCCGGACTCATAGCGGGACTTGACGAGGGGATATTCGTAAGCTCGCGCGGGAAAAAAATAAGCTCCGACAGCGTATTTGTCATGTCGGAGGGTGCGTTCAAGCTTTTTGAGCCGCGCAATGCGGAGAGGGATGAAAAAAATGCTGTTCAGTCATGATGATATCCAGCTCGGGCTTATAGATGTTCTTCATTTCAAGGAGGTCGGAACCACCTATATGCGAACTCGTTCGCGTCCCTTTTGCGCACTCTCGATACGACTGAACGGAGACGCATATATCGAGATGGGCAGTCGGATAATACACATAAAAAAGCACGATCTCGCACTCTTTCCGACTAATTCTCCCTATCTTCGCCGTGCAAGCAACGATGAGATGATAGTTTTCCACTTTCGTGTGGAAAACTATGCGGTGCATGAGCTTGAGCTTTTGCAGGATTTTAAGTACGATGAGCTTTTTCCGCTCTTCAGATCGGCACTTGACGAATGGGATCGCCGCGAGCCGGGCTATCGCTACCGCGCGAGCGCACTGCTTTATCAGGTCTTCTCGGTGATACGCCGCGGAGTCGGAAAGGAATCCGATTCGCTCAGTCGTCCGATAGCCGATGCGGTGTCATACATTTCCGAGCATTACTCGGATCCGAACCTCAGTGTCAGCAGTCTTGCCGATGCGGCACATATGAGCGAAGCTTGGTTTCGCGAACAATTTCGCCGTGATATGGGCGTGACTCCGAAGAAATACATAACCGATCTGCGGCTCGAGCGGGCGCAGTCACTGCTCGGTCTCGGCTTTGAAACGGTCGCCTCGGCGGCAGAGCGCGTGGGCTACGGCGATGCGAAAAATTTTTCGACGGCGTTCAAAAAGCACTTCGGATATTCTCCGTCCGAGCTGAGCAACGAGCCGTAAGGCTGAAAAATCTACGGTTTGTCACCGCTTTTTTGAAATTCCCGAAAAAATTTCCGAAAACCCCTTTAATTTTCCGACGAGATGTGGTATAATATAATTATATGAAAAAATCCCGGAGGTGCCAAGGATGACCGAACTCACAAACAATGCCGATGCCGCTCTGCGAATGAGTGAGCTGGCGCGGCTTCTCGAATATCATTCGCGTCGATATTATGTTCTCGACGCGCCCGAAATATCCGATTACGAATACGATATGCTCTTCCGGGAGCTTTCCGAGCTGGAGAAAAAATTTCCGGAGCTTGCCGACCCGAATTCGCCGACAAAGCGAGTCGGAGGAGAGGTGGTAAAGGGCTTTGAAGAGGTTACTCACACCGTTGCGCTCGGAAGTCTTTCGGATGTTTTCAATTATGACGAGGTAAAAGCCTTTATCGAGCGCACAAAGGCTTTCGATCCCGACTGCGAATACACGGTCGAATGTAAAATAGACGGTCTGTCCTGCGCACTGCGCTATGAAAACGGTATTTTGGTTCGCGGAGCGACGCGCGGAAACGGTCTGGTCGGCGAGGATGTCACATCGAATATCAGAACCATCCGCTCGATACCGCTCACTATCGATACCGATGAGCCTATAGTAGAGGTGCGAGGAGAGGTATATATGTCGCAAAAAAGCTTTGTTCGACTCAACGAACGCCGTGAGGCTGAGGGAGAAGCTTTGTTTGCAAATCCGCGCAATGCCGCCGCCGGAACGCTTAGACAGCTCGATTCAAAGGTCTGTGCTTCGCGCGGGCTTGACATCTTCATCTTCAATTATCAGACCGGAACTAAAGCCTTCGAGCGGCATGACGAGAGCCTGAAATGGCTCGAATCGGTGGGCTTTACGATAATCCCCTATCTCAAGACCGCAAAGACCGCCGAGGAGGTCATAGCTCAGATCGAGGAGATCGGAAAAATGCGTCCCGAGCTTCCGTTCGGCATAGACGGTGTTGTAATAAAAATAAATTCTCTCGCACTCAGGCGTATCGTCGGTGAGACCGCCTCAACTCCGAAATGGGCGGTCGCATACAAATTCCCGCCCGAGGAAAAGGAAACGAAGCTGATCGACATCCCGATACAGGTCGGAAGAACCGGTGTTCTCACTCCGAACGCATTGTTCGAGCCGGTAAAGCTCGCGGGGACGACCGTTTCGCGTGCGACTCTGCACAATCTCGACTTTATCCGCGAGCGAGACATAATGATCGGTGACACGGTAATAGTTAGAAAGGCGGGCGATATAATCCCGGAGGTGGTTTCGGTTGTAAAGGAGAAGCGAAACGGAAGTGAGATACCCTTTGAAATGCCGAAGAAATGCCCCTCCTGCGGTGAACCGGTAATTGCCGACATCGACGATGAGGATTCGAGCGGAAGCACCGCATATCGCTGCACGAATTCCGAATGTCCCGCGCAACTCATGCGAAATCTGATACATTTCGCTTCGAAGGATGCAATGGATATCGACGGACTCGGACCCGCGATACTGTCTCAGCTGCATTCGGAGGGACTGGTGAACGGAATAGAGGATATCTACACGCTTAAGGCGGAGCAGCTGATACCTCTCGAGCGCATGGGAGAAAAGAGCGCGGCGAACATCCTCGGAGCTATCGAAAAGTCGAAGACGGCGGGACTTGCTCGGCTGATATATTCGCTCGGTATCCGTCAGGTCGGCGCAAAGGCGGCGCAGGTTTTGGCGGCTCGACTCGGAGATATCGAGGCACTTTTCAAGGCAGATGAGGAATCGCTCTGCACGATCGACGATGTGGGCGGGATAACCGCAAAATACATCGTCAGCTATTTCTCGCATCCGCAGACTCGGACGCTTATCGACAAGCTCAAGGCGGTCGGAGTCGTGACGACCTTCGAATCCGAAAAGCAAGATGACGCATTTGCGGGACTTTCCTTTGTGCTGACCGGAACGCTTCCGACTATGACGCGCGGTGAGGCTTCGAAGCTGATCGAAGCGCACGGCGGAAAGGTTTCCGGCTCGGTCTCGAAAAAGACCTCATATGTTGTCGCCGGAGAGGACGCGGGCTCGAAGCTTACAAAGGCACAGTCGCTCGGAGTCAATATAATCGGCGAGTCCGAGCTGCTTGCAATGTGCGAGGAAGCCGACTCGGAAAAATCGTAAATGACCCCGATAGGGTCTAATCCAAAAGGAATGGTCACAGAAATATGTTTATAGATAATGTAACGATCCACATAAAAGCGGGTGACGGCGGCAACGGTTGTGTTGCCTTTCACCGCGAAAAGTACGTTGCGCAGGGCGGTCCCTCGGGCGGTGACGGCGGCAACGGCGGAAATATAGTTTTCAAGATCGACGAGGGGACGAACACCCTGCTCGATTTCAGATACAGACGCAAATTCGTCGCCGAAAACGGCGGAGACGGTATGCCCGAAAAGTTTCACGGAAGAACCGCAGACGATCTTATAATAATGGTTCCGCCCGGAACGATAATCAAGGATGCCGAGAGCGGACGGGTTATAAAGGATATGTCGAACTGCGAGCCCTTCGTCTGCCTCAAGGGCGGACGCG
>CAYRKS010000108.1:2574-6699 GCA_964424855.1 uncultured Lachnospiraceae bacterium | reverse complement strand
GTTCTATATGCGTCTGAACGATGACGGAAAGACCGTTGCGGCTATGGACCTTCTTGTCCCGGGTATCGGCGAGATCATCGGCGGCTCTCAGCGTGAGGAGAGACTTGATGTTCTCACCGCGCGCATGAAGGAGCTCAACCTCTCCGAGGAGGATTACTGGTGGTATCTCAACCTTCGCAAGTACGGCGGCACGAAGCACGCGGGCTACGGTCTCGGCTTTGAGCGCATAATCATGTACCTGACCGGAGTTTCGAACATCCGCGATGTACTCCCCTATCCGAGAACGGTCGGAAACGCGGAGTATTGATTTAGCATCGATAATATCGAATCGACAATATCGATACGACCGAAAACAAAATATTGCCCGCCGACTCGGTGCTTTTGTGCCGAGTCGGCGGGCTTTTTTCGCTCTTAATAGCTTAAGGCTGCTTTGCGCGATAGAGCGGTTGGGGTTATTGAACTTATAGTCGAAGCTGTCCGAGCCGATATTTAGGATTTGCGGACGAATCTCTCGAGCGATTTAATCAAGCTCGATCCACTCGAAGGGCTTTTCCATGCCCTTGAGTCCGGCTTCGCGGATCGCGATAACGTCTATCGTCTGCGAATGCTCGACCGGGATGCTGCCGGTGTCGAAGAATTCGATCATTGCGTCGATGAAAAGTCCGAAATAATCCGAACGTATCTCGCAGATCGAGGCTCTGTTCTGCATATCGACCGATGAAAGCCTGAAGCTGTAGGCGGGATCGATGCGGTGGTACATATTTGCAAAGCGACCGTCGGCAAATTCGATGATTATTGAGGAATGCTCACGGTCTCCGGTGAACATGACTCGCTTTGCGCGTACCGACATAAGCGAGACGATCGGCTCGATCTGATGGATTGAATATATTTCGTAAACTCCGGGTCCCTCGCTGTATATGCGGAAGATCGAGGAGCGGTCGATGTCCTTCAGCTCTGCGGAAAATCTCAGAGCGGAGCTTGAAAAGCAGGGAGTGTTATTTTCCTCGGCTATTGCGAAGAGCTTTTTTGCGGTGCTTGCATCGGTTGCGAAGGTTTTGTCGATATAAACTCGCTTTCCCGAGCGCAGGGGAAGGTCGCAGAGGGTCGGGTGCTGCTCGGGATTGTCGGGAGAGAGGACGATAAGCACATCGCTTTCGGCGATGACCTCCTCGATGCTCGAGCGAAGCGGGATACCGTATTTTTCGGACCACTCGGCGTTAGTCATACCGCCGAGTGGAGAATCGATCGCGCCGTATGCGCAGACGACCTCATAGCGTCCGTTTGAATGCTTTTTCAACATTTCGGGATAATTGTTTGCGTGCCATTCGTCGAGATAATAGTCGATAAAGCCTACCTTGATCATTTTCGATACTTCCTTTCGGTATTTATTCTTGGGTTTCAATATTTGAAGAATTGTCGGTCTTCCTTTCGAGTCGGCGTTTTTTTGCCTTCCAAAAGCCGCTGAAGGAGGAAAAGCCGAGCTTTTCGGATATCTCCTGCGCGGTCATATCGGTGTTTTTTTCGAAAAATTCGGCGACGGTCATGCGTCGGTCGGTCATTGCCTCCTTAAAGGTGCAGCTGTAGCAGCGTTGTATCAGACGCTCGGTCTGCTTGCTCGAAAAATGCAGCTGCTCGGCAAGCTCGGAGAGTCGAGCCTCGCGATCGTAATTTTGCGATATGAACTCATAAATTATCGCCGAAGCATCGGTTATTTCGCGGATAGGCTCGATGTTTTCCGAGAAGAAATCGGCGCAGAGCAGCGATAAAAGCGGCGAAAGCCGCGGAGTCGGCTCCTTCGGAAGTCTCGGCAGCAATGAAAGCAGCTCATCGATCAGTGCCGCAGACAGCTTTGTCGTTCGAAAGGCATCGATCCTTGCCTCGATCTGAAATGCGATATGCCCGGTCTCCTTTTCGCTTTCTGTGATACAGTGGTAGATTTCGGGTGGGATGATGAAGGCATCGCCGGGGGAAAATTCACGAACGCCGTTTTCGATCCAAAGGCTCGCCTTGCCGCCGATTATTATATGCACCTCGGAATATTTGTGACAGTGAAGTATCCCGGGAGAGGCGGAGGTGTCGAAAAAGCCCTTTTGCAGAAAAGCGCGGCAGACCTCATTGTTTATGCAGATGTTAAGCTCATAATTCATTTTGATCCATCGTTTTTTGAAGATGTATTTCCCAAAAGGACAGGATGAGATCGAAATTGTCCCTTGAGAGTATTGAATTTTTTCGATCTGTATGGTATAATTATAACACAATCCTAAATGAAAGTCAAGGTGATTTTTTTGAAAACGGAAATTATGGGCGAAGCTCGCATTGTGATGAGCAATCCGAACGGAAAGGCGAAATATTTCGGCTGGCCGAGCATTACAAGGCTTCAAAACGGTCGGCTTGCGGTGGTAGCCTCGGGCTTCAGATATGCGCACGTCTGCCCGTTCGGCAAGCTGGTCATTTCCTACAGTGAGGATAACGGCGAGACCTACACCTCTCCCGCGATCCTTATAGACACCCCTCTCGATGATCGCGACGGCGGAATAATGACCTTCGGCAAGAGCGGAGTCATCGTAACGTCCTTCAACAACGAGTTGAGCTTTCAGCGTGCGATAAACAGATCGCGCGGTGCGACCGATGAAAAGGCGATGATAGAGTCCTATCTCAACACGGTCACGCCCGAGGAGGAGGCAAAATATCTCGGCGCGGAGTTTCGCATAAGCAATGACTGCGGAGTTACCTTCGGCGAGATATTAAAGAGTCCTATCACCTCTCCGCACGGTCCGACCGAGCTTTCGGATAAAAGCATACTCTGGGTCGGAAGAACCTTCAGCTCCGGCGACAACTTTATGGGCGAGGCGGATGAGCTGAGAGCCTATCGCGTATATCCCGACGGAAGGATGGAGCTTCTCGGAGTGATCCCGTCTGTCTTCCTGAACGGCGAAAAGGTACTCAGCTGTGAACCTCATGCGATCGAGACTGCGGATGGAAGCATTATCTGCCATTTCCGAGTCGAGGTATATCCGACAGGAGGCAAGGAGAGAGTTTTCACCACCTTCCAGTCGATATCGAAGGACGGCGGAAGAAGCTGGAGCGAGCCGCGTCAGCTGCTCGGACGTGTCGGCGGCGCACCTGCGCATCTTCTTCACCATTCGTCCGGAACACTGATCTCGGTTTACGGCTGCCGCGATAATCCTTACGGAGTCGGCGCGATGTTCAGCACCGACAACGGCGAGACCTGGGACATCGGTCACAGCATCTACACAAGCCCGAGCAATGACGGAGACCTCGGATATCCCTGCACGGTCGAGCTTGAGGACGGAAGCCTTTTGACGGTCTTCTATGCGCATCCGTATAAGGATTCCTCGACTGCTATAATGCAGCAGAGATGGAAAATGATCGATTAAAGGACATTAAGGACATTTTGGAAGGGCAGGAACAGAATCTATGAAAATAAGCGGTATCATACCTGCACTCGTCACTCCGCTTTGTGAGGACGAAAGCATAAACGTGCCTGTCTTAAAAAAGCTGATCGGTGAGCTTATAGCGAAGGGTGCGCAGGGCTTTTATATCGGCGGCGCGACCGGTGAAGGGCTGGCTTTGAGAACAGAGGAACGGTTAATCCTCGCGGATGAATCGATCAAGCGGGTGAAGGAGCTTGCTCCCGAGCTTCCCTGCATAGTTCAGGTAGCCTCGATGGATTTTTCGGACGCTCTGAGGCTTGCAAGGCAGGCGGAGGAATGCGGAGCGTCGGCGATATCGGCGACCGCGCCGTTGTTTTTCGCATACGATGAGAACGATGTTTACGCTTACTATAAGCGGCTTGCCGAGTCGGTGCATATACCGATGATGGTATATTACAATCCCGCGGTCAAATTCAATATGACCGCGGAGTTCGCAAAGCGGCTTTTTGAGATCGACAATGTGACCTCGATAAAGTGGACGAGCTCGGACTACTACGGTATGATGAGGCTCAAGGAGCTTACGAACGGTGAGATGTGTGTGATAAACGGCTTTGACGAGATGCTTCTCATGGGACTTTCGGGCGGAGCGGACGGCGGTATCGGAACGACCTACAACTATCAGCTCGAATATATCCGCGAGATATACGATTCCTTCAAGCGCGGAGATATG
>CAYRKS010000108.1:0-2542 GCA_964424855.1 uncultured Lachnospiraceae bacterium | reverse complement strand
AGCACTCGACTTCCAGACCCGCGCCTCGAGTGTTGTTGCGGCGTTTAACGGTGAGCCGATAATTCCCGCTTCAAAGGCACTTCTCGAGTGCATGGGCTATGAGGTCGGAAATGCGGCGTTCCCGATGAAACGCTACAGTCCTGCCGAAAAGCGGGCGATATATTCGCGTATAAAGCCTTTGCTCCCCAACTGATCAAGATAGACCGACTGCGAAATACTGCAGTCGGTCTATTTTTTGACAAATCAATGATACAAGAGTAAGAAACCGATAAAAAAGTTTTGCAAAGTGCTTGACTTTTTCAGCCGAGTAGTGTATAATAGTACCGTGAATATATTATCATAAGGAGAATTTGCAAATGAAAAAAGCACTGCTACTTCTTTTAACGCTGACTCTCATAGTATTTGCCGCGTCCTGCTCGGCAAAGCATGACGAGGCAGACGCTTTGATCACGAACGGTACGACAAGCTTTGTAATAACCCGATCGGACACGGGAAGCTCTTCGCAGATAGACTGTGCGATAGAGCTTCGCAAAGTCATAACCGAAAAGACCGGAGTCGAATTTTCGATGGGCACCGATTTTTACAAGGAGGGGAACCCCAACTTTGCAATGCCCGATTATGAGATACTCGTCGGACAAACCAACCGCGCGGAATATTCCGAGCTTTCGGTAAACATACCGAAGAATGCCGACTGGATGATAGCGCGCAAGGGAAACAAGATCATTATCGGCGGTACGAACGCACTTTCGGACGCTGTTGCATATTTTTGCGAAAACTATGTCGTTGACGGGAATGTCTACGTGCCTGACGGTGAGCTTTATGTCCACACCGGGGATTACAGGTACGATCAGATCACCCTCGGCACGAAGCCGCTTTACGAATGCGAGATAGTTTATCCGAAGGAAAATGAGTCGGCAAAGACTATTGCGGAGTCGTTTGCCTCGAAGCTCGTTTCCGAATACGGCTACAGTCTGAAGCTCTCGCAGAGATCGGATATCACCGAGCTTTCGGCAGGTGAGATTGGTTTTTACGTGATGGAGAGCGGAAGCGAGGCCTTCATAAATTCCTGCGTGGGCGGTGATTCGCTCGCAGTGAGCTGCGGCTTTTTATCGAGCCTTTCGGAGAGCGCGGATATGCTTTATGAGTGGATTGACGAAAATGCGAAGGACGGCTCGGTAACGATAGATCAGAGCTTAAAGCTCGAGGTTACAAAGGAGAATGAGAAAATGAAGATTGCAGATGAAAAGCTCTTTGAGGAGTTAGATGCCAAGGCTGAGGCAATGAAGGCGGCAGTCCTCAATACCGAATCGGAATACGAGGTCAAGGAAGGCAAAAAGGTATACTACTTTGCCGCTGACGGAAACGATTCCAACGACGGTCTTTCCGAAGAGACCCCGAAGAAGACGATCAATGCGCTGTCTAACCTCACACTCGGCAGCGGTGATGTCGTACTCTTCAAGCGCGGCGATACCTTCCGCGGAAAGTTCACTGCCGTTGCTGGTGTCACATATTCGGCATACGGAGAGGGTGATAAGCCGACGATAAACGGCTCGGAGAAGAACTATGCCGATCCAATGGATTGGATGTCCACAGATTATCCGAACGTATGGAAATATCGCGGCAAGCTCAAGAATGTCGGTATAATCCTCTTCAACTACACCGGTAAGATCGGAAATTATGAGGAGACCTACGGAACTATGCGCATAAGCGGCGCAAGCGACGGCTTTGTCGATGCATCTAATCTCGACGGTGATCTCCAGTTCTGGAGCGATCTCGAAACCGAAGCTCTCTATCTCTACAGCGAAGAAAATCCCGGAGACCGCTTTGAGTCTATCGAAATCGGAACGGTCGGAAGTACCATCGCCGTCGGCGGAAACAAAGATGTAACGATCGATAATCTCCACATAATGCTCACCGGCTCGCACGGTGTCGGTGCGGGAACGACCAAGAATCTCACCGTCCGCAACTGTGTATTTGACTGGCTCGGCGGTTCGATCCTCGCGGGCTTTGGCGGCGCAAACACCACTCGTTACGGCAATGCGATAGAGGTATACGGCGGAGTCGATAACTACAAGGTCTACAATAACTGGATGTATCAGATATACGATACCGGCGTTACTCATCAGTTCAATGTCAGTGCCGATACCAAGAAGAACGTGATGAACGATGTTGAATATTACGACAACCTGATCGAGTATTGCTTCTGGTCTATCGAATATTACAACGCTAAGGGCGGCGAGGGTACATATCGTGAAACAACGAATGTCTATATCCACGACAACTTCTGCCGTCTCGGCGGCTACGGCTGGGGCTGTGCCGGACGCGAGAGCGGCGCACCGATGTACTGCATCGGAAGTATGCCCGACAAGACCGAGAACTATGTCACCGAGAACAATATCTTCGACCGCTGCACCGGCTTCCTTGTAAGCACTTACGGACAGGCGACGAACGGCGACTATAAGTTCACGCACAACACCTATGTTCAGCCCTACGGCGCAAAGCTTTCGCAGATAGACGGCGCAGTCCAGCTCTATGACGGAAG
>CAYRKS010000107.1:0-6713 GCA_964424855.1 uncultured Lachnospiraceae bacterium | reverse complement strand
CCTGCCGGGTCGGGTCCGACCTCACGCTCGATGGTGAGATAGCCCTTGTAGCCGATCTCCTCGAGAGCTGCGAGATATTTCGGGAAATCTACCGAGCCGGTTCCGAGCGGAACCTCTTCGAAGTATTTGATGCCCTGGAATTCGACGGGGATCGGATGAACGACACCGTAGATATACTCGGGATTTCCGTCTGCGAGCTTTACGCCGTCCTTTGCGTGGGTGTGGACGATGTAGTCCTTGAGGTTGTGGACAGCGACAACGGGGTCGTCTCCGGTGACCATAACGAGGTTAGCGGGGTCGAGGTTTACACCGACACCGGTCGAGCCGAGCGAATCGAGGAACTTCTTGAGAGTAGCCGAGGTCTCGGGTCCGGTCTCGACTGCGAAGTGGGAATCCATGGAATCCGCGAAGGAAGCGAGCTCGTAGCAGGCAGCCTGCATGATCTTATAGCGTTCGTGCTCGGGATCCTCCGGAACGACGCCGATATGGGTAGTGACGATATCGCACTCAAGCTCCTTTGCGAGCTCGAGGATGCGCTTGGACTTTTCGATGAGTCCGGGGTTGAGCTCGGGATTACCGAAGCCGTGTCCGAGGTCGCCGCAGAGAGCGGAGAATTTCAAACCGTGAGCCTTTACAAAGTCAAGAAGCTCCTTAGCCTTTGCGCCCGAGAGATTTTCGGGAGCGTTTTCGCCGTTGGTCGCGAACATCTGAAGACCGTCGAGACCTATAGAAGCCGCTTTTTCGACAGCCTCTCTTGTGGGAAGGCGGAAGGATTCGAGAAGTCCGCCTACAGGAAATTTGTACATTACAAAGTACCTCCTTGATAATATTTTGCCATATGTAAATTTTTTTGATATATACTTGAATTCTGTCTGAGAATATTATATAATATATTCAGCTGTTTTGCAAGAGTGGATATTGCCGAGCTTTAACACAATATTGCTCTCAATTGGCACAGTCTTCAGCTTTTGTCGGAAGGGAGGAGAACATCGGTATGGCTGACAATTTTTACGAAAAGCACATAGTTTCCGATCCGTCTCGTCCGTATATATATCATTCGCGGATGAGTAACTGCTATTTTCTGCCGCACTGGCATGAAAATATTGAGCTGCTGTTTTTTCATGACGGACAGTCGGTCATCTGTGACCGCGAGATATATCGGGTGAAGGCGGGGGACATTGCGATCTTCGCGCCGAATTCACTGCATTCGATCCCGCAGGAGATGGCGGCGGATTACGAATGTCTGATAATCGACACGAGCTTTCTGACAGAGAACAACATAGATGTTGCGCATTTGGATTTCGAATGCGTTGTGAGTGACAAAACGGCGGCCGAGCTGTTTGCGGCGGCGATGCGCGAGATATCCGCGCATAAATCTGAGCTGCCCTTCGGAGCTGCCGGCGCGAAGGCGGCGATATTGACGCTTATGGTATATCTCTGCCGCAGCTGCTCGAAAAAGCTATCGGAGCGAGAGACGAGCGGGATGGTGCGCCGTGCGATCGGCTATATAAATTCGAATCTCTCCCGCCCGATGACGATAAAGGAGATAGCCGAGAGCATAACCGTGAGCAAGTATTATTTTTGCCGCGAATTTCGCCGCGAGACCGGCTTTACGGTGGTCCGATACATAAACGATCTGAGATGCCGAGAGGCGGAACGTTTGCTTCGTTCGACCGATGCGACGGTCGGCGAGATAGCCCGTTCGCTCGGTTATGAGAACCAATCCTATTTCACCCGAACCTTTAAGCTGATAACCGGAAAAAAGCCGAGCGAGCTGCGCACGAGGGAGCCTTTGCCGACCGAAAAGGAGAGCGTCTGAGTGCGCGTGTTATTTTGAGAATATTGAGATGTGTCGAGCCTTGCGAGCCTTCGCAGGGCTTTTATTTTTTTGCGCAATGCACTAATATGTTCGAATTCGAAGAGATGAACTGGTGAAGCTTGTTTAATGGGACGGCTGAAAAGTTCATTTTTAATTATTGCTTTGGATAAATCGCGGAAATTTTTCGTAATTTGTGAATAATTCTTGACAAGGAGGCGTTTGTGTGCTATAATTAAAGCATAAGGGACTTTATAAATAATATGGTAATTAAATTTCATTAACAATATGCCGAAAGGAAGGAAACGGAATGATAATCAGAATAGCGGTAGCCGATCTGAACAGTGAATATGTATCGAGGCTCACCGGTGTGCTTGAGGAGCACAACGACCTGCGTATTTCGGGGTATTCGGACATTGAGTGCCTCGCGAACGCAATTGACGCAGGTCGTTTTGACGTGCTTTTGCTCGATCCGTCCATGTACGATCCCGCTTTACGGCTCGACCGACTGAACGCCGTGATCGTGCTGATGAGCGACACGCCGATACCAAACGGCTGTGAACGCTTCGATACCGTGCGCAAGTTCCAGAAAATTGGAAAAATATACAGCAAGATACTCGGTATCTGCTCGGAAAAGCTCCGCTTCGGTGCAAAGGCGGGAACCGGAATGCCCGCGTCGGTGCTTTCCTTCTATTCGCCGGTGGGAGGCAGCGGAAAGACCTCTGCGGCACTCATTGCCGCCTCAAAGCTCGCGCTTTGCGGTCATCCGACCTTTTATCTAAACCTTGAGAGCTATCCTTCTGATGAATTCTACTTCACTCCGGGTGAGCAGGAGGGCTTCAGCGCGCTGCTCGAGCGGATCGCCTCGGGACAGCCTGAGGCAACGGTGAGCGTATTCATGCGAAGCTGTTTCCAGAGCCGTTCGGACGGCTTCTCGGAAAATCTGTTTTTCATGAAGCATTTCGACAGTCCCAACGACTATGAGGCTATCGAGCCGGACGAGCTTGTAACGCTTATCGACCTTCTTCGCAGAGCGGGCGGCTTTGAGTACATCGTTATCGACACCGAGAGCGGTCTCGGCGACAAGATCAAAACTGTGTTTGCGCAGTCCGACCGGATCGTCATAACCGAGAAGCAGGACGCGATAAGCCGCAGAAAGCTCGAGAGCTTCTATGCGCAGAGCTACATAATCGACGAATACGGCTTCAAAATGAGTCGTATCATAAATTTCTACAATCCGAACGGAAAGGATGTTATCCAAAACAGCATTCCGATAATCGGATACATCGGTCAGATAAACGGGGTTGACTGCGAGGCACTCATAAAGCACAAGCTTGAATGTGCCGAGGCGGGCTTTGCTCTCAAGCTTATCGGGGAGACGGCGGAATGAACGGTGAAGAAAGCAAGCGCGACCTTTATTCGGAAACGGTAAAGCTGATCCGCGAGAGGATCGAGGCTGATCCCGAATATGTAAAGCTGGAGGAGGATCAGCTGCGCGAACGCGCAAGAGAGATACTCGATTCGCTCCTTTCGGGCGGAGCGGGAGACGATGAGCTGAAAAAATATTATTCCTCGCTGAACTTCCGTCTTCGCGGGCAGATCGTCGAGTCGGTATTCGAGTCGATACGCGGACTCGGTATCCTCGGAAAGATAATCGCCGACAAGAGCATAACCGAGGTCATGATAAACGGCTATAACAGGATATTCGTAGAGCGAGCCGGACACCTCGAGCGCATAAGCGAATCCTTCCGCGACGAAAACGATCTGCGTGAGATCGTTATGAAATTTGCGCGCGACATGGGACGACCCGTGACCGAGAGCAATCCGATCGTCGATACGCGACTCAAGGACGGCTCACGTGTAAACATAGTTTTAGACAACATCGCACTTGACGGAACGGCAGTTACGATACGTCGCTTCCCCGAGGAGGGAATGACGATCGAGCGGCTTATAGGCTACGGCTCTCTGACACCCGAGGCCGCCGAATTTCTCAAGAAGCTGGTAAAGGCGAGGTACAACATATTCATAAGCGGCGGTACCGGCTCGGGAAAAACGACCTTTCTCAACGCTCTTTCGAACTTTATACCGCCGACCGAGCGTGTTATAACGATAGAGGACTCGGCGGAGCTTCAGATAAGGCACGTTCCGAACCTTGTCCGCATGGAGACCCGAAACGGAAACTCGACCGGTGCGGGTGCGATAACTATGCGTGATCTGATCCGCTCGTCGCTGCGTATGCGTCCCGACAGAATAATCGTCGGTGAGGTTCGCGGTGAGGAGGCACTCGATATGCTTCAGGCGATGAACACCGGACACGACGGCTCGATCTCGACCGGACACGCGAACACTGCGGAGGACATGATCAGCCGACTTGAAACGATGGTGCTTCAGGGTGCGGCGGGGCTTCCGATCGAGGCGATAAGGCAACAGATAGCGTCTGCGGTTGACATAATAATCCACCTTTCGCGTCTGCGTGACGGCTCGAGAAAGACCTTAGCTATAAGTGAGGTAAAGGAGCTTGCTCCGAACGGACGGATAGTTTTGAATCCGCTCTTTCGCTTTGCGGATGAGGATCCGACCAGTGCCAAGGTACACGGAAGCCTCAGGCGCACCGAAAATGAGATGGTGCATCCCGACAAGTTCATTGCCGCCGGAATCGTGAATTATCTCGGCTGAGAAATGCCGGGCTTTGCAAAAAGGAAGCAGTCAACATGACATTATATTACAAATGCAACATGAATCCCCTTCAGCACATTGCGGCGTACATACTTTCGACGCTTGCGGCGGCTGCCGTGGTGTATATATTTTACCACCTTCTGCTGCCCTCGCTGATAATAGGTGCGCTGATCGGGATATATCTTGAAAAAATGTACGCCGATTCGACGGTGAGAAAGCGCAAGCGCAATCTGCGTCTCCAGTTCAGAACCTTTCTCGAGTCGATGAGCGTTGCGACCCGTGCGGGAAAGACAGAGGTCAGCGCGATGGAGACCGCACTCGAGGATCTGCGCATATCCTATCGTCCCGACGCGGACATAGTTGTCGAGATAGAGAACATCCTTCTCAACTATAAAAACGGCGGAGTACAGCTCAAGGTGCTTTTCTCGGATCTTGCCGAGCGCAGTGACCTTGAGGATATCCGCAGCTTTGCCTCGATATACGATGTTATCGAGGGCAAAAACGACCGTATCGGAAGCATACTTGCCGAGACGAGCGATATCATCGGAGACAAGATCGAGATAGAGCAGGAGATCGAGACTACCATTGCCTCGGCAAAATCCGAGACGACGATGATGCTTATCCTCCCGATAATAATAGTGCTCTGTATGTCAACAATGGGCGGAGAGCTTATGTCCTCGCTTTACAGCAAGGAAGGCTATCTCGCCTCTACGATCGCGTTGGTGCTCTTTGCGGTATCCTACATAATAGCGGTCAAGGCAAGTCAGATCGACGTATGATAAGGAGAGCTTAAATGTACATATGTTTATTTATGGCGACTCTTGTTCTGGCGGCGTTTGTGTTTTTGATCGCGACCGCCGGCTCGAAGCTCGGTGATCTTCTCAAAAGGAGTCTTATAGACAACAACAACGAGATAATCAAGAGCAGCAGAATCGAGCTTGATATCATAGTCAAAAAGGTAAAGCGGCTCAATGAAAGAGCGACGACCAAGCGCGAGGTCGATCCGAAGCTCAAGAAGCGGGTCAAGCAGCTCAGAAAAAAGATCAAGACTGCCGAGGATCAGAACAAAAGCATATTGAAAAACGGAGTAAGTCTGCTTGACATTCCGGCACTTGCCGGATATCGGCTGATATCCATGCTCGGACTTGACAACAACAATGAGTTTGTCTCCTCCACCTACAACAAATGCTGTCAGTTCAAGGAAAAGACCGAGGCAAAGGGCTACACCTATTATGTTATCGCGAATCTCTTTGGAAATATCGTACTCGGCGTTGGGCTTTTCTTCCTCTCGCTCGGTATCGGCATAGGGCTTGACATAGGTTCGAGAGCGGCTGTTTTTGCGATAGTGCTGCTGGCGATCCCGATGATCATCGGCTACATTCCGTATTCGGATGTCGATTACACGATACAGCAGCGCAGAGATTCGATCGAGCATGATTTCCCGAGAGTCGTTTCCAAGCTGACGCTTTTGACCGTATCGGGAATGGAGGTCAACAGTGCATGGAATCTCACCGCAGAGAGTGAGAACGGAACGCTTTATTCCGAGATGATGCGCGTAAGGATCGATCTCAACAACAATGTCCCCGCGGCAGAGGCCTACGAACGCTTCATAAAGAGATGCTGCAATCAGTTCACAACGAAGCTTGCGACCTCGATAATGCAGAATGCGGTCATGGGCAACGGCGAGATCGTCCGTCTGCTCTCGGAGCTCAACAAGGAGTGCTGGTCGGAGTACAAGCACACCGCAAGACGCAAGGGAGAGGCAATCTCGAACAAGCTTCTCATCCCCACGCTGCTTATGTTCGGCGGAATACTCGTGATTATTATTGTACCGGCTATGGGGGGCTTCAACATTTGAGTCGGTCGATGGTAATATACAGCTGCGCTGTGATGTGATATTTGGAAGAAGGGCTTGCCTCTTATAGTGCATATCAAATTCGGTTCGGCTGTTATAAATATCTTCTTTGAAAGGAACACAACAATGAAAAATCTCATGACTAAGCTGTACATAGGTGCAGCAACCAAGCTTGACGCGGCTAAGACAAAGCTCGCAGAGGATGAGCGCGGAGTAGCTCCGATCGTTGCAACGATCCTCATCATGCTCATCGTTGTCCTGCTCGTTGCGGTTTTCTACGATAAGCTTTCCGCTTGGTTCAAGGAAATGATGGATAAGATTTTTGATCCGGGCAACACTCCGAGCAAGGGTGCACTCAGCTGATTT
>CAYRKS010000106.1:0-6783 GCA_964424855.1 uncultured Lachnospiraceae bacterium | reverse complement strand
CTCATACGCGCTCCGGGCGGCTCGTTCATCTGACCGTAGACAAGTGCGGTCTTTTTGAGGACTCCCGATTCCTTCATTTCGTTATAAAGGTCGTTTCCCTCACGCGAACGCTCACCGACACCGGTGAAAACCGAAAGTCCGCCGTGCTCGGTAGCTATGTTGTTGATAAGCTCCATTATGAGGACGGTCTTTCCGACTCCTGCGCCACCGAACAGACCTATCTTTCCACCCTTTGCATACGGGCATATCAGGTCTATGACCTTTATTCCGGTCTCGAGTATCTCAGTCGAGGTCGAAAGCTCATCATATTCGGGTGCGGGACGATGTATGCTCATCCTTCCGCAGTCTTCGGGAACGGGCTTGTTATCGACCGCGTCTCCAAGCACATTGAATATTCGTCCGAGCGTCTCTTCTCCGACCGGCACACTTATCGGCGCGCCCGTATCGGTGACGACAGTTCCACGCGAAAGTCCGTCAGTTGATGACATCGCTATGCAACGTGCAGTATTGTCGCCGATATGCTGCGCTACTTCGACAGTGAGCTTTCGCTCGCCTATCTGCATGGTCAGCGCATTGTAGATCGCCGGCAGTCCGCTCTCTTCGTCAAAGCGAACGTCAACGACAGGTCCCATGACCTGAGTAACAACGCCATTCATTAGTTATCCTTTCTTTATATTGCAAAGAGAAAGGAATATCCTTTAAGGAAAGGATATCCTTCCCCCATGCACAGCTTCGTAGCTCTTTAAGCTCGAAGCGGATCATTATTTAGTCGTAAAAGCATCAATTCGATGCGCCGGCAACGATCTCGGTGATCTCCTGAGTGATCGCGCCCTGACGCGCACGGTTGTATTCGAGCTGTAAAGCAGCTATCATCTCGTTTGCATTCTTTCCTGCCGAATCCATCGCATTTCTCCGCGCCGCGACTTCGCAGGCAAAGCTCTCCCGAATGCTCGAAACGAGTATCCCCGCGACATATTCCGGAACGACAGCATTTAGTATCGACAATTCATCCGGCTCGAATATCATGCTGACATTCGAATCTTCTGCTGTCCTTTTGAGCGGCAGAAGCCATTCGAGCTGTGCAGTCTGCGTCATCATAGATTCGTATTTTGTAGATATTATGCCGAGACGGTCAAATTCTCCCCTCGAAAACTCCGCACACAATTTTCGTGCAAGCTTTCCGGCATCATCCGATGAGAAGCGTTCGGAAGAATTTACTTCACCGCCGAAACGGTCGCATGCGCGTTTTCCGATCGGTATTATCTCCGCACCGCTGTACTTTGCCGCAAGGCGGAAAATATTCGCATTGTAACCGCCTGCCATTCCGCGGTCTCCGGCGATAACGATCAGCTTTGTTCTTGAAATATCCTCAGACCCCTCGCGCATGAATACGCTCTTTGCGCATTCCTTCGAAAGCGAAAGTCGCGAGATCACATCGCGAACCGATGCCGCATAATCGCGTCCCTTTGCCATAGCCTCGCCCGATCTGCGCATTTTCGATGACGCGACCAGACCCATAGCCTTAGTCAGATGGAGCGTCGAATCGACACTTTTTATCCTCGTTCTGAGGGCTTTGGTATCCGGCATGGATCACGCCCCCATTTCGCCGAGTGCCTTTTTCAGCTCATCGATCTCAGAATCTGTCCAGCTTCCGCTCTCGATCCTCGAAAGCAGATCAGCGTATTTGGCTTCAAGATGATCGTAAAGCCTGAGTTCCCAATCGTGTACCTTAGCGACCTCTACATCGTTCAAATATCCGTTTATGACCGCATAAACTATCGCGACCTCGCATCCAACTCTAACAGGCGAATTGCGCTTCTGCTTAAGCACCTCGACAACACGCTCACCGAGTGCAAGTCTTGCCTTGGTGTCCGCGTCAAGGTCACTTCCAAACTGAGCGAAGGATTTCAGCTCACGATACTGTGAGTATATGAGCTTCAATTCGCCCGAGACCTTCTTCATTCCCTTGACCTGTGCCGAACCGCCGACACGGCTGACCGATATGCCGGGGTTGATAGCCGGCATTATTCCGGCATGGAAAAGCTCAGTCTCAAGGAATATCTGTCCATCGGTGATGGATATTACGTTTGTAGGAATATACGCCGAAACATCTCCCGCCTGAGTCTCGATGAGCGGCAAAGCGGTGATAGAGCCTCCGCCGTATTCGGGAGCAACACACGCCGCACGTTCGAGAAGTCTCGAATGCAGATAGAATACATCTCCGGGATATGCCTCTCTGCCCGGCGGTCTTCTGATGAGCAGAGAGAGTGCGCGGTATGCCACCGCGTGCTTCGAAAGATCGTCGTAAACGATCAGAACGTCCTTTCCCTGCTCGCGGAAATACTCCGCCATTGCGCAGCCTGAATAGGGTGCGATGTACTGAAGGGGTGCCGATTCTGATGCCGAAGCCGATACCACGATGGTGTAATCCATCGAGCCGTTCTTCGAAAGCTCGTTCACGAGCTGAACGACCGAGGTCGCCTTCTGACCTATAGCGACATAGATGCAGATAACGCCCTTCCCCTTCTGATTGATTATCGTGTCGATGGCGATCTCGGTCTTACCGGTCTGACGGTCGCCGATTATCAGCTCACGCTGTCCGCGTCCGATCGGGATCATCGAGTCGATCGCCTTTATTCCGGTCTGAAGCGGAACGCTTACGCTCTTTCTCTCGATTATTCCGGGAGCCTCGCGCTCGATCGGACGGGTCTCGGTGGTTTCGATATCGCCCTTTCCGTCGATCGGATGTCCGAGCGCATCAACGACACGCCCGATCATCGCCTCGCCTACCGGTACCGAAACGACTCGTCCGGTGCGGCGCACCTTGGTTCCCTCGCGTATGCTGTTCTTGTCCGAAAGGACTGCGACCGATACCGTCTCGTTCTCGAGATTCTGCGCCATTCCGAAGCTGCCGTCCTCAAATTCGAGCAGCTCGCTCGCCATACAGCTCCGAAGCCCGTAAACCCTTGCGATGCCGTCACCGACGAGGATGACGCTTCCGGTCTCTGCCATTTCGACCTTGGAATTGTAGTTCTTTATCTGTTCCTTGATAATTCCGCTGATTTCCTCGGGTCTTAAATTCATTTTCGCAAATTTCTCCTTTCCGGGAAATTTTTTGGGGTCCTCACTTTATAATTTCCTTGATGCTTTGCAGCCTGTGCCTTATGCTTCCGTCGATGACCTGTCCGTCAACCCGAACGATAACTCCGCCGATCAGGCTTTCGTCGATCTCCAAAACCGGCTCGATGCTGTGTCCCAGCCGCTTTTCGAGTCCCGCGCAAAGTCCGCTCAGCTCATCCTCGGTGAGCGGGATCGCGGAGGTTATCCGAGCCGTCGAAACTCCGCTCGCCGATTTGAGCATTCTTATCGTCTCGTCGAGCATACCGACCGCGCCGCCGACCCGCCCCTTGTCACAGAGCAGCTTCAAAAACGACGCGAGATGCAGGGTTATCTCGTCTCCGCCCTTAAAGGTCTCATCGATTATCGCCTTGCGCTCCGAGAGCGTTATGCAGGGCGAAGCCAAAAGCTCGATGTACTGCGGGTTTTGAACGAGTATGTCCCTCAGCTCGGTGATCGAGACCTCGTATTCCTTTTCTCTTTTTTCCTCGGCGGCAATCGCAAAAAGTGCCTCCGAATATTCCTTGCTTATTTCATTGCTCACTTCATTCATTTTGATTCTCCGAGCTTGTCAATAAAATCATCGATCAGCTCGCGGTGAGCCTCTTCGTTAAGCTCGCGACCGAGCAGCTTCTCGGTCAGAGCCGCAGAAACATCTGCGATCTCGCGCTTAACATCCTGTTCGGCGCGGATGCGCTCAAGCTCTGCTTCCTCCTTGGCGCGGTTCACTATCTCATCTGCCTTTGCCTTTGCTTCGCCGATGAGCCTTTCGGAGCGAAGCTCCGCCTCGGACAGCGCGTTTTCGCGGAGCTTGTCCGCCTCGGCCTTCGCCGTTGAAAGCTTGCTTTCATAGCCTCTCTTGGATTCGAGAGCCTCATTCTTTGCTCGGTCTGCAGCGGCATAATCCGCATCTATCGCCGCGCGGCGGTCGGCAAGTGCCTTGCGCACCGGAGCATAGAGAAGTTTTTTTAGGATCAGCGTCAGTATCAGAAGGTTTGCGAGCGAAATGATGATCTGCCAGATATTTATACTGATAACTTCCAGCGTTGGCATTTCGAAACGCTCCTTATATACTGCTGAGAAGGATATCTACAAAGCGTCCGGGAGCGAGGAAGATCAGAAGGATCGCGATTACCAGCGCGTAAAGACCGGTGGTCTCGGCTATCGCGCAGCCCATCAGCATCGTCGTTGTTACCGCGCCCTTGGATTCGGGCTGACGACCGATGGCTTCGCACGCCTTTGCGACTGCGTTTCCTTCACCTATACCCGGTCCGATACCTGCGATCATTGCACAGCCTGCGCCGAGTGCGCAGCCGCCTAATATGATTCCTATTGCGAGTTCAAGCATTTTTGTTTTCCTCCAAAAATAATAATGATAAGCCTGCGGTCATATTTTTCGAATGACCGTCAGTTTGCCGCCTCAGCCTTTTTGCGCTTAGCCTGCAAAAGCTCCCAGTCGTCCGCCGGGAAGCCGTTGCTGATGTAAAGCATGGTCAGCATTGCAAAGATGAACGCCTGCAAAAGTCCGCTGAAAACGTCTAAATAGATCGAAAGCACCGCCGGCAATCCGATCCGGAACAGAGGGAAGTCCCCGAGCACGCCCGGAAGCCATCCGAGCAGCATCGACGAAAGTCCTTGCAGAGCCGCCGCCATCAGCACCGAAATTACCGAGCCCGAGAGGACGTTTCCGTAGTGACGGAACGCCATCGATATCGGCGTTGCAATCTCGCTTATGACATTGAGCGGAGTGAGCAGAGCCGGATCGGCAAAGCTTGCCAGATAATGTACAAAGCCGCACTTATTCTTGTAATAGGTAATGAGAATAAATACCAGCACAGCCCAGCCGGCAACGACATTGAGGTCGGAGGTCGGCGTGTAAAGTCCGATGAGCGTGATAAGGCTCGAAAATGCCGAGAGAGCCATTATAGCCGCGATAAAGGGTCCGAAATGCGAAAAATACTTCTTACCCATATTGTCGGCGATGAGTCCGTCGGTCTTTTCAACGATCCACTCGCAGAGAAGCTGACGCTTTGTGTCGGCTTTTTCGGTAATTCCGTGAACGAGCCAGAGACACAGCCAGAGTATCGTCAGCATGACCAGCCACGAATTGACCTGCGATTCGGTTATCGGAAGCTCCTGAAGCGGCATCGGGATCGTAAAATATATCCTCGCGCCGGTTATCTCGATACCCTCCGATGCGGGAGTCGTCAGCACCTTCAGCACCATGCCGAAGATCAGCGGCAGAGCCGCAAGCACAAGATAAAGCCGATCGATCAGTACAAAGCGGCGATTCTTTGTTTCCATATTCGTTATTCACCTCCTCGTTTTCATATAATATAGCTGCGAAATAAACGCTGCGTATGCCGCAAGGAGCGTATCCGAGGCTTGAAGCATAAGCTCGTTAAGCATCGATGGCTCGTGAGCCGTTGTCATCGAGTCCTTTCGAAGTTCACCGAGACCTCGGCTCGGTCGGCTTTCGGCAGTGCAGCAAGTGAGTTCGTCAGCTCCCGACCTGCGGGAGCCGCATAATAATGAACACACAAGGGCATTAGCCCTCATGCGTGGGAGCCTCGGAGTCGGTGCCGTCTTCGGCATCCTTGATAAATATCGGTCTCAGAGAGATCGCTATCCGCACGAAAAAGAGCGGGATTATCGCTGCGGCAGCGTTGAAGCAGGGGACGAGTATACCGACGACCGCCGCCGCCATCAGCAAAAACGAGCGAAGCGTCATCGAGAGCTTCATTCTGTCCCGTGCTTCCTTTTCCTCGAGCGTGACCGCCTTTTGGACGGTCAGACCCATGAGAAAGAAATTGAGTACCGCGATAAGACCGCCGAGGATGTTTCCGAGCAGGACAAATATGTCCCACTCTCCGACAGCGGCAAATACTATCTCCATTATAACGCTGAGTGCGAGCGTGACGATCGAGATATAGATCGTCTCACGCTTTACCGTATTATCGACCTTCATAAGCAGATCCTTTCGAAAATGTTATTTCTTCGTATAGCCGCAGATCAGCTCTCGCGAAACTGCTCGCGATAGAGCCTTGCATATATGCCGTCGGCTGTCAAAAGCTGATCGTGAGTTCCTCTTTCGAGCATATGCCCCTCCGAGATGACCGCGATCTCGTCGGCATTTTTTATTGTCGAGAGACGGTGTGCGACAACGATCGTCGTCCGTCCCTTGCAGAGCTCGTCGAGCGATCTCTGGATCATAAGCTCGGTGGTGTTGTCGAGCGCACTCGTCGCCTCATCGAGAATGAGTATCGCCGGATCCTTCAGAAATACACGCGCTATCGACAGACGCTGCTTCTGACCGCCCGAGAGCTTTACTCCGCGCTCGCCGATCTTGGTCTCATACCCCTCGGGCAGAGTCATTATGTAATCGTGGATGTTCGCGCGCTTTGCCGCCTCGA
Organism: uncultured Lachnospiraceae bacterium; assembly: GCA_964424855.1. GTDB lineage: Bacteria > Bacillota > Clostridia > Oscillospirales > CAG-272 > Flemingiibacterium. The sequence goes on along the minus strand of CAYRKS010000106.1, from coordinate 253 downwards.
CGACCTCCTCCTCGGTCGCGTCGAGCCGTCCGTAGAGGATGTTTTCGCGAATGCTCGCGTTGAAAAGGTATATATCCTGCTGGACGATACCTATGCTCCTTCGGAGCGAATCGAGCGTCAGAGTCTCTATGCTCTTTCCGTCGATGAGTATCTCGCCCGAGGACGCTTTATAAAAATGCGGTATGAGATGACAGATCGTGGTCTTTCCGCCGCCCGACGGTCCGACCAGCGCAAGCGTCCGTCCCTTTTCGAG
>CAYRKS010000105.1:0-6805 GCA_964424855.1 uncultured Lachnospiraceae bacterium | reverse complement strand
GTAGAGGGTAACCGCCTCGACCGCGACCGGAGCCTTTTGTCCCTTAAGGCGCGGGACGGGGAAGGATATCCCCTCGTTTTTTACGTTATTGTCCACTCAAGCCACCTCACTTTGAAAGCTTTTCCGACGGCACGAGCGGTATCTCGTCGATCGGATGGTCGGTCGGAAGGTAGCTTGCGGTGTTTTTGTCCTGGAAATGCCACCATTCGGAGTTTATGTAGGTAAAGCCGCACGCCACCATAACGCGCATCATGTAGTTCATGTTTTCACGCGCGGTCTCGGTCATGTTCTCACTGTTTCGTGCCGAATCGTTCGTAAAGGTGTGCATCGGAGTCGGCATCTCAAGCTCGTTTCCGTCCTTGTCGATCAGCGACATATCGATAGCCGTTCCGCGGTCGTGAACGCCGCCCATTCCGATCGAGGGATTTGCGACCCACTTATGCACCTTAACGACATCGAACCAACGCTGCTGAACGCTTGTCGGTCGGTATGCGTCATAGATCACGACCGTGTAGCCGTCCCTGCGGAAGCGTTCGATCGCCTTTATGAGCAGCTGAAGCGTGTCATACTGGAGCATACAGAGATTTCGGGTGTAAAAGGGCTGACCGATAGTGGTCTCGGAGGTCGAGAGCTTCATCGAGACCTTGACATCGTACTGCGAGAGATCGACTCCCTCGTTCGAGGGATTGGTCTAATAATAGACCTTGAGATATTTGATGATATCCACAAGGTGCGAGTACGCGCTGACATATTCGCTGCTCTGATTTCGAGCGATTCCGTATTCGATCGGAAGCTCGGCGTAGACCTCGCCGCCGTCGTTTATCGCCTTGAGAAAGCCCTCGTTGGTGTAGCCGAGCGATATTCCCGCGGCAGATGTTACCGCCAGCCAGTCGGGATCGTCGGTCTCGGTGAGTATCACGGTCTCGCCTGAGGGGACAGAGCTTGATGAAGCCGCGCCGTTTATTGAGGTGTAGAGCGGCATTTTTTCGAGAGTTCGCATAGTGAAGCTGCGCGCGCCGCCGACATAGTTCGCCGTTTTTTCGATCCGATCGGGGGCGGGCTCGGCAAGCTCGCCGAAGTCGAACGCCTCGGCGGGAAATTCGATCCCGACGCTCTCTCGGACATCGAAGTCGGCAAGTGCGCCGCTCTCGACGAAATACATTGAATTGCAGCCGGTCAAAGTCGAAGCGGCGAGGATCGACGCGACTGCCGTTATTGCTTTTTTATTCAATTGCTTTTATTCCTTTTCTGTGATCCTCTCATCGCAGCCGATGAGGTTTCTTATGTTCCGCTCTGCGATCTCGACTATAACACAGTCATACGCGGTGTCCTCGAGAAGGTCTATGCGGAAGGGATTTGCGCGTTCGAGTCGGGTCTCGGCGAAGGAGGCTGCCGCAAGACCGAGCATCGAATTGAAGAAGGAGTCGCGGAAAATGAGAGCCTTCCCGCTCCCCGCGCCGCGAGTCGTTATTATCATATCCATCGGAGTAGAAAAGGCGGAGGTGTAGATATAGCTTTTTGAAAGGTCGAAGCCCGAAGCGGTCTCGGTCAGAGTCTTTCCGGGGTAGAGCAGAGTGTCGAGGTCGCCCTGAAGCTCCTCTGTCGTGCGCTCGAGCGAGGAGGTATCCACAGGCTCGATACCGAGCTTTTCGGAGATGAGGTCAAAGGCGAGCTCGGCTCCGTCGGGAGTCCAGTGGGTATCGGTAAGGTAGTAGAGCTTCGCGGAGGCTTTTTTTTCGATAAGAGTCTCACGCGGATCGGCAAAGCATATCCCGCGCGCCGAAAGCTCGTCGAGCAGTCGGTCGAGATCGGTGAGCTCGGCTTTTTTATAGCGCGACGGCATATTTTCAAAGTAGATCGTATTTTTGTTCGGAGCGGCGATAAAGCAGAAGGTCGCGCCCTTTGCGGTCGCGTAATCGCTGAGTGCCTCGAGCGAATCGGCGGCGGCTTTTATCTCCTCGTCGGTCATAGACTCGAGAGCGGTGTAGCTGTCGAGCGTTTCTGCAAAGAAGAGAAAGCCGTTTTTGCCGACGACGACCTGATCGTTGCCCTCGGAGAGCAGCTTTATTCGAAGGTCTGACCAGAGGTCAACTACCTTGCTTCGATAGGCGAAGGCTCGGGAGAAATATTCCTCGTATTCGTTCCCGAAGCTGCGGTTTATCCCGTTTTCGGTAAAGAGCTGCGGCTTTTCGATCCCGCCCTCGGTGATATCCGACGCGCCCGGGATGAGCATTGCGGTCGAGAAGAAGGCGCAGATCAGGAAGAAAAGCGTGCAGACTGTGATTTTCAGTATTTTCATAGCTCAGAATATATAATAAATGAAGGGATTGAACGAGCCCGAAGCCAGCGACATTATGCAGGCAAGCAGGAGCGGAAGACAGATGACATAGCTAAGAGCCTCGAGCGGCTTGAAATGCTCGGATACCTCGCGAAGCCTCGGAGTGATCGGGATCGAGAGGACGAGACCGAGGATGAACATTAAAGTGATATAGGGCGAGAAGAGCGCGAGTGCATCTGCGGTGCCGCCCGAAAAGCTGAACATCCGCGCGATGTAGGTGAACGCCGCACTGACGCTTTTTGAATTGAATACGACAAAGCCGAGCATAACCGAGAGGAGGGTGTATATCCGAAGCAGAGGTCGCAGAGCCTTCTTTTCGGCGAGCTTTTCGAGACCCGTGAGCTGCTCGAGCATCATGAGAAGCCCGTGCCACATTCCCCAGAGGATGAAGGTGAAGTTCGCGCCGTGCCAAAGACCCGTGAGAAAGAATACGATGAGACGGTTTACGATCGTCCGCGCCGTGCCCTTACGATTTCCGCCGAGCGGAAAATAGACGTATTCGCGGAACCAAGAGGTCAGCGAGATGTGCCAACGCTTCCAGAAATCGCGAATGGTCACGGCGAAATAGGGGTAATTGAAGTTTTCGCAAAGCTCAAAGCCGAACATCCGCGCGAGTCCTATCGCCATATCCGAATAGCCCGAGAAGTCGAAATAGAGCTGCAAGCAGTAGGCGACCGCTCCGAGAAAGCAAAGGAGCGAGGAGGGAGCCTCGGCTTCGAAGGCTGCGGCGGCGATGACCGCCGCGCTGTTTGAGATGAGAACCTTTTTCGAGAGTCCGAGGACAAAGCGGCGGACTCCGGTCGAGAGCTTTTCGAGCGTGAGGCATCTGGTCTCGAGCTGCTCCTTGATGTCGCCGTATTTTACGATCGGACCTGCGATGAGCTGCGGGAAGAAGGATATGTAGAGGAAAAGATCGGGATAGCTTCTCTGAACCTCGGTCTTGCCGCTGTAGACATCGACGACATAGGAGAGTATCTGGAAGGTATAGAAGGATATACCGACCGGGATCGTGAAGCCGGGGATCGGCAGCTCAAGCCCGAGCGAGGAATTGATAACTCCGACGAGCCACGGGACATACTTGAAAAAGCAGAGAGCCAACAGATCGACCGCTACCGCCGAAATGCAGACCGCTTTGCGTTTTTTGCCCGACAGAGGCGCAAGGATACGCGCGGCGAAGTAATTCAGCGTGACCGAGGCGAGCATGATGACGATATAGACCGGTTCGCCGTAGGCGTAAAATATCAGGCTCGCGACCGACAGGAGCGCGTTTTTGAGCCACATGACCCTATTCGGAAGGATGGTATGCAGAAGAAAAACGAGCGGAAGAAAGATGAAAAGAAAAACTGTTGAAGAAAAGACCATACAGACCTCTGAAAAAGCTTATAGGATTTGAAACAGTCGGATAAATCCGAGCCTACTGATAACGCGGCGCATCATATCCGCAAGCAGTCGTATCCATTATAGCATATATGGAAGGAAAAAGCAATAGACAAATTGAAAAAAATCAAAAAACCTGCGTGTTTTCAGCCTATAAGCTTGAGAAAGGCGTTTGCGGTCGGCTCGATCAGCTCTATGGGATAGGAATAATCGTGAGCGTGGAGCGGTGGGCATTCCTCGCCCGCGCCGACTCCGAAAAATGCGCCGCGGCAGTGCTTGAGATATTCGCCGAAATCCTCGCTCCAGCGCATCGGCTTTTCAAGGAGCCGAGCGTCACAGCGTTCGATCAGCCGATCTGCAAGCTCGGGATCGTTTTCGGTCGAGGGGAAGACATCGCGCGCTTCGAGCGAGAGTGTGAGCGAATATTTCTCGGCGACCGCTCTTGCACGGTCGGTGATCAGTGCCTTCAGCGAATCGAGGTCACTGCCGAATTCGGCGCGAAGGGTGAGGCAGAGTGCAGCATCGGCGGGGGATATACCGAAATTCTCCTCGCCCAGCTTTACCGCGATAACGGTACAAAGGGTCATGCCGCGCGACTTTAGAGGCGGTGCGACTGCGAGGCTCAACAGCTCGGACAGAGCGGGAGCGGGCGAATTTCCGAGCTCGGGGTATGCGGCGTGTGCGACCGAGCCGCCGAGCTTTATTATAAGTCCCTGCGAGGCGCAGGCGAAGACCTCGCGGCGGGTGAAAATCCGACCCTTTTCGAGACCGGGGAGATTGTGTGCGCCGTATATCTCGGTTATATTTTCCTTTTCGAGGATTTCGGCGCATTGAGCCGCGCCCTGACCGGTCTCCTCGGCGGGCTGAAAGATCAGATAAATATTTTTGCCGAAGCTTTTATTCTCAAGCTCGAGTGCGAGTGCGCAGAGCGCGGCGGCGTGTCCGTCGTGACCGCAGAGGTGAGCATAGCCGCCGTTCGGATGGGGCAGTGCATCGAAATCGGCGCGGAACGCGATCGAGCTTTCGGCGTTAGCCTCACGGTGAGAGGCATAGAAGCCGCAGGTATCGCCCTCGAGGTCAAAAAGCTCGAGCGAGGTGTTCTCGGTGAGAAATTTTTTTATCGCCGCCTTGGTCTTGAATTCATGACCCGACGGCTCGGGGATCGAATGGAGCAGGGAGAAGAGGTCGTATATTTTTTCATTCATTTTATATTATTCCTTTCAAGCCGGATTTATCATTATAATTATACCGCGTTTTGCGATTCAAGTCAAGCTTGATATTTCAAATTTTCGGTCAAAAAAGGCTCAATCCGGAGACTCAAGTGAAAATTTAATGCGGGATTTGAAAATTCAAGCGTCATTTGCTTTACTTTCTCGGTCGGATGTGGTAAAATATTGTCATACCGATCGGAAAGACCGACACGGAAAAATCCAATGTAAAAAAGCCTTGATGGGCGGGAAAGGACAATAAAAATGTTTGATACTGTATTTACCGGAAACAAGCTTGCCGAGGCGCGCAGAGCGAGGGACATGACGCAGATGGAGCTTGCCGAGAAGCTGGGGATCAGCTTTCAGGCGGTCAGCTCGTGGGAGCGCGGAAACACGATGCCCGACATTGCGAAGCTGCCCGAGCTTGCCGAGATACTCGGTGTGAGCGTTGACGAGCTGCTCGGCGGAAGCTCAAAGGTAGCTGACGGGATAATCGAGGGAGACCTTCCCGAAAAGGTAAGAGCAGGTGAGGTGAGCGTTTCGGAGGTCGCCGAGGCTATACCGATGATGAAGCCGTCCGAGCTGGACGATTTTGCCGAGCAGATGTCGGAGCTTGGGACGACGCTTTCGAAGAAGCTGCCCGAGGAGCTTTCCGAGCTGAAGGAGCTTTCGAGCCTTTCAGGCTTATCGAAGCTCTCGAAGCTGTCGGGACTTTCAAAGCTCGGGAATATTTTCGGCGGCTTCAAGCTCTCGAAGCTGTCAAAGCTTTCTAAGCTCTCGGAATTGTCAAAGCTTTCGGAGCTTTCGAAGCTGGCGGATATAAAGGATCCGTCCGAGCTTAAAAATTTCGAATCGCTGTCCGAGCTTTCTGAGCTTTCGAGCATATTCGGTGACGATGATGACGACGAAGGCGAAAAAAGCGAAAGCCCCATAGCCGAGCTTGAGGACATAATCCCCTTTCTCGGAAAGGAGACAAAGGAAAAGCTCTTCAAAAAGGCGATGGAGACCGATGACATGGACGGGCTTGAGGAGCTTGCGCCCTTTGTCGGACGCGATGTGGTCTCGAACGCCGCGCTCGAGCTTTACAGAAAGCACGGGATCGAAAAGCTCGAGGACCTCATGCCCTTCATAAACAGCGAAACGATCACGGCTATCGCCAACGAGGAATACGAGGCGAACGGTATCGGCGGACTCGAGGATATCGCGCCGTTCATAAAGCGCGAGGCTCTGGCAGAGCTTGCAAAGCGTTCGATCGAGCGCGACGGAGTTAAGTCGATATCCGATATCGCGCCGTTCCTCGGGAAGGATTTTCTCGATGAGCTGCTTAAGGAAAGGCTCTGATATTTTACAATACAAAAGCAAAAGCTATGCCGCGTGCGGCATAGCTTTTTTGAGCGTGTTTACGGCTTTTTCGGATATTATTCTCCGATCTCGATCTCGTCCTTGGGAAGATCGCCCACGCCGTTCAGGATATAATTCGGACGGTAGGGGAAATTCTTGAGGGTATCGAGCGAGGTAACGCCCGAGAGAACGAGTACGGTATCGAGCTCACTCTCGATGCCGGCGATGATGTCGGTATCCATGCGGTCTCCGATGATCGCCGCCTCTGCGTGGTGGCAGCCGAGGGTCTTGAGCGCGTGGCGCATGATGAGCGGGTTCGGCTTTCCGATATAATATGCGCTGCGGTTGGTAGCGAGCTCGATCGGAGAGATGAGCGCACGGCAGGCGGGGATTATACCGCGCTCACCGGGAGCGGTGATATCGGAGTTTGTGCCGATGAGCTTTGCGCCCTTGAAGACAAGCTCGGTGGCGCGCTCGATCTTTTCGTAGGAGAGCGAACGGGTCTCGCCGAAAACGACGTAATCGTGGTTGTAGTCGTTCA
>CAYRKS010000104.1:0-6826 GCA_964424855.1 uncultured Lachnospiraceae bacterium | reverse complement strand
CGGCGCGACGAGCTCCGCCTTCAGCGACAACGCTAACTATTACAACGGCTGGCTGAGCTGGCCGAACATCCGCCACTCCGCCTATGAATGCGGCAAGGAGATGGTAGCCTCCAAGGTCTTTACCGAGAGATATCCGCTCTACACCGAATATTACTACAAGCTGGCGCAGAACGAGGAGGAGGCACTGGTCGAGGGCTACACTCGAAACGCACTTGAGGACGAGGTACTCGAGCCTGCCTACAACATTTACAAAGGCAATCTGATAATCGACACCGAAACGCCCTTCAACATCTCCGAGGTCGGACTCAAGACCGCCTCGGGACTCGATGAAAACTACATCGCAGACGATTCGCCGCTCGATTCCTCATATCAGGTCATAGATGACGCGGTCTACGAGCTGCTCCCCGACTACAAGAATGTCCCCTTCGAAAAAATGGGACTCTCCAACTAACAGCAAAGCGACAGACCAGCCAAAAGCTCCTCTCACCGATCGGTGAGAGGAGCTTTATTATATATTTAGGATCGTTTTGAAAAAGCCAAAAAAGCAGCCGCAGGAGCAAGTCCTGCGGCTACAAGCAATGAAAAAGATGCTCGCCGGTAAAATTATGTAATTAGTGCTTCTTCTTGAAGATAACTGCTGCGGAAGCTGCCATAGCAGTGATCGAAGCGATGAGACCCATATCAGCGGTCTGAGCTGCGGTCTCTTCCTTCTTCTCCTCAACCTTCTTGACAACTACCTTTTCGTCAGAGAGCTTGAGGGTATCGCCTACGCCCTGAGAACCGCGTGCTGCGATGGTAGTAGCTTCCTTATCGAGGCAGTCGTTGATCTGAACGGAGAACGGAATGGGGCTCTTCTTGAAGTCAGACTTCGGAATAGCGTACTCGATGGTGTAGGTAGCGTCGCCCTGGGTTGCAGCGAACTTGCACTTGTCAACCGAGATAGCATCAACAACACCGTAAACCTTGGTTCCGAATGCGTCAACCGAGACCTTCTGGTTTCCGGATGCACCTACGTTGAACCAAAGCTCAACCGCATCTGCCTTCCAGCTGTCCTTAATGCCGGTGTCTACCGGAGTGGAATCGGTCATAACGGTGCAGAAATATACATAGTCATCATCGTGGAGGAAGTAGGTGGTAGAGCCCTGATCGGACTTGAGAGCGTCGTCGTTGGTCTTATAGAAGGGAGCGGTGTCCTTGGAAAGAACCACCGAACCGGACTGGGTGTAGATCTCATCGAGCTTACCGTCAACCTCGGGGGTTCCGGTGAGAGCGGTGTACTCGGCAGCCTGAGCGGGGATCATGCAGGAAGCTGCGAGGATAGCGGAAAGAAAGAATATTGCCGACTTTTTCATAATTGTAACTCCTTTTTGTTTGTAAAAAGTTCCGAACTTCTGTTCGGTTTACAATAATATTATACCATATTTGACGGAAAAAATCTGGCAGAAATTATATTGTTTTTTGGCATTTATGGCAAATCCTATAATTTTATATTCAACTTGTCCATTACACGCCCGAATCAAGGCAAAGCAAAATGTTAAAATACCCTAAAAATCACATTTTTTCCTCGAACGGAGGGATAAAGCTTTCCTTTGCCGCCTCGCGCTCCTGGATAAAGGCGTTTTTTATCCCGAGCGAAAGTGCAAAATCGATGAGCTTATGGTATTCGTAGGTCGTCACACGGCGCGAAAGCTCGGGATATTTTTCGCGGTCGAGTCCGACGGTCGGCGTGTACTGGCTCATAAGACTGTAAAAAATGTCGTTACCGTATTCCGAAAAGAGATATTCTATCACTCTTTTCGACTCGGTGAGCTGACCCGGCAGCAGGAGCTGGCGAACGATCACTCCGCGCTTCATCATCCCGCGCTCATCGAATTCGGCGCGCGGCGACAGCCTGACCATTTCGCGTATCGAGTCCTTCGCATACTCGGGATAGCTCTCTGCCGAAGAATATCTCCCCGAAAGCTCGGGCGAAAGGTATTTAAGATCGGGCAGAAATATGTCCGCGATCCCCGAAAGCCCGCGTATGACCTCGGGAAGCTCAAAGCCGCTCGTGTTGTATAGGATCGGAAGCTCAAGCCCCTTCTTTTTCGCAAGCAGGACCGAAGCCTTTATCGTCGGCGAAAACATTGTCGGAGTCACCAAATTTATGTTGTTCGCGCCCTCTGCGGCAAGCCTTAAAAATATCTCCGAAAGCTCGGTCGCATCGACAGCCCTTCCGAGCTCGGCTCTTCCGCTTCGCGATATTTGATAGTTTTGGCAATATACGCAGCCGAGCGTGCAGCCGCAGAAAAACACCGTTCCCGAGCCTTCCGTACCCGAAATGCAGGGCTCCTCCCACATATGCAGTGCGGCTCGGGCGATCCTCACCTCCGAGGTCTGACCGCAGAAGCCGCGGCTGATCCTTCGATCGACTCCGCATCGTCTGGGACAAAGCTCACAGTGAATATATTCGCTCTCGAAATTTTCCATACCGCTCAACCTCTCATTTTTTCGGCAGCGGCGAATCGGTCTCGCCGTTCAAAAACGCCATGACTGCGTTGTAATCGGTCTCATCGGTGATGATAGCCGGCTTGTAGGGGTCGCTGTAGAGATAGCAGGGGATTATCTCGTCGCTCTGCGCGGTCAAGGCTCCGTCGGTCAGCGTAAGGTAGAGTCGGTATACCATCGTGCGGTTTTCTTCACTGCGCGAGCCGCCGAAGCAGAAGTTTCCGAGCGAGTGGATTATCGTTTTTCCCTTATATATCTCGACAGGCTGTAAAACGTGCGGATGACCGCCTATAACCAGGTCTGCGCCGTTGTCGATCATTCTGCGCGCACCTATCGCCTTCCAGCTGTCGGGTTCATGTACACGCTCGGTGCCGCCGTGGAAATACACGATCTTGAAGTCGGCATCGGTCTCGGACAATTTCTTCGAGATTATCGTGTCGTAGCCCGAATAATAGAAGGTACAGCAATATACCGCGATCCTGTAGCCCTCCTTTTCGAGAATGACCATATTGTCGTTGTCGCCCCAGATAACTCCGGCGGAATCGAGTGCGTCGCGCGTGTCGGAATAGCCCTTCGTTCCGTAATCCTCCGAGTGATTGTTCGCCAGCGAAACCACCTCGACGCTCGATTCGGTGAGTATCGCCGTATTTTCGGTACCGGATTTGTACCAATATGCGGGCGAATGATTCTTTGCGCGGGTCTTTATGTTGGGGTCATCGGTGAAGACATTTTCGAGATTCGCGATAGTCCAGTCGTCATCCTCAAAAAGCTCGATGAAGTTCTCGAGAAAATAAGTCGGCTCGACTTGCTTTGCCAGCAGATTGAACGAGCCCTGCCACTCACCGCCGCGGTCGGTCGCAAGCATACAGTCACCGACAAAGCTCAGTGTTATATTCGTTATCAGCGGAGGCTCGGTCTCGGGCTCATCAAAGGTCAGACCGCTCGAGGGTACAGCACTCGAAAGCTCGGGCGTTACGACTATTCTCGGAGTCGGCACGCTCTCGCGCGAAAGTATGTAGCCGGGCGTTAAAGCCACTGCCGCTCCGACGAGGGCAAAAAATATTATTGTACAAATTGCAGCCTTTTTCATTTTTTTCGGACATTTCCCTTTCCAAAGAATGTATTCTCAGTCTTCCCAGCTCTCCTGAGTTATCTCGCTCCAAAGCTCCTTCAGAATCCGCTTTTTCTCGGCATAATCGGGACAATACTGCGAAACGAGCTGCCAAAAGCGCGGCGAATGGTTGAATTCCTTCATGTGGCAAAGCTCGTGGATAACGACATAATCTATCGTCTCGGGATCGGTCATCATGAGATACCAGGTGAAATTAAGCGTGTCCTTTGCCGAGCAGGAGGCCCAGTGAGAGCGCGCGGAGTTTATTTTTACCGACATCGGATTCAGTCCCATTATTGAGGCATAATATTCGACGCGCAGTGCTATGTGTTTTCGCGCCGAGAGCTTATATATCTGTATCACCGCTTTTTTCAGCCTCTCGGGCGAAAGCCCGGGCGGAACATAGAAATATTTATCGTCGTAGCCGACAAGATTTCCTACCCGCTCGGTAATCCTCACGCTTTTTCCGAGAAAGCGCAGCTCAGAGCCTATCTCAAGCGAAAAGCTATCGCGCTTTTCGGAGCGTTCGCGGTGCTTTTCGAGATATTCGTAAAGCTTTTCGGAGTGCTTGTGCGCGATCGTATAAAGCTCGTCGGTCGGAAAAGACCTCGGGCAGAGTATCTCGGGGACTCCGTCGGAGGCAATGCGCAAAAGCACCGTCCGCCGCTTTGCCGAGCGTATGACCCGAAGCTCGAGCGAATCAACGCTTATATGCTCCATGCCGCCTTCACTCCTTTAAGCATTTATAATGCCCCATTTCGTTCGTTTGCCTCGGCTATCGCGCGGGAAAATTCGCAGCCGCAGAAATTCTGACGATAAAGCCCGTATATCCGCGAAAGCTCTATCGAACGCTTGCAGCCCTCGCGCTTTTTGAAATCGCTCGGGAGCCAGCGTATACCGTATTTCTCGGCAAGCTCAAAGCCTATCTCATTGAGCTTTTCGGCGTTTTTGTGGGGACTGACCGTCAGAGTCGTCGCAAAAAAGTCAAAAGCCCCGCGATGCTCCGAGAAATATTCCGCCGTTTTTTCAAGTCGCAGACGATAGCAGTCAAAGCAGCGCGCGCCGCCCTCGGGAAGTCCCTCTCTGCCGCGCGAAAGCTCTAAAAATTTCCGCGGCTCATGCTCGGTACATACAAGCTCGAGCAAATTCTCGTGCGGCAGGAGGGAGATCAGCCGCTCAAGCTCAGAATAACGCTTCTCATGCTCGGCTTGATCGGTTATATTGGGATCGTAAAACAGCACCGTGATATCGAAATATCGGGTGAGATATTCGAGTACATAGCTTGAGCAGGGCGCACAGCAGGCATGGAGCAGCAGACGCTTTTTTTCGTCAAAGCCCGCAAGCTCCCGATCAAGCTCGAGTTGATAATTTCTTTTCATTTATTTTTCAAAAACCTATTGAACTTTTGTCCTATTTGTGATATAATATGTAATATCACGATCCACCAGGGGGATTTTTTCTTTGAATAACAATAATAACCGCCGACAGTACGACTCAAAGGTGCAAAGCTCGCACGGAAAGCAGAATATTCCCGGTCAAACCACTTCAAGAAGAGTCGATAGCCGCAAAGTCGGTGTAAATAACTCTCAAATGCGCAAGGCATCACAGATACCGCCGCAGCTGCCTGATGAGGAGGAGAGTGGCGGCTCGCGTATTTTTATTATAATAGAGCTCCTTCTGCTCGTCTTCGCCGTGCTCTCGGCGATAATGTTCTGCTCGTTTTTAAGACTCGATTATCACTTTGATTATTCGGAGGTGCAGTCGCCGACCGCGATAAAGCTCTCGGCAAAAAACGATACCGAGGAATGCCTCTACGAGCGCGAGATACCGATAAGGGAGCCCGAGGTCGAGCCGGATGAAAAGCTCGAATACGACTTTTCGAGTCCGGTTCCCGAGTGTGAGCCCTATCCGCTCGAGCATTTCTCGAGAGCCGCCTTCATCGGCGATTCACGCACCGCAGGGCTTATAATGTACACTAAGCTCGATCCGATAAATTACTCTGCGACCGGCTTTAATCTGAAAAGCTTTTCGGGCAAGAAATATATAACTCATGTAGATGAGGACGGAAAGAAATCGCTCGTCACCTGTGCCGAGGCTCTTGAGCTCGACAAGGGAAAATACGACTCGATCTATCTCTCGACCGGCGTAAACGAGCTCGGCTGGAACTCGAAGACCTTTTTCAATTCCTATCGCGATACGATCCGCGCGATACGATCGATAACCGATGTGCCGATATATGTACAGCTCATACTGCCGGTAACGACCGCGTATGAGGAAAAATCGACGAACGGTATAACGAACGCAAAGCAGACCGAGTTCAACGACGGACTTCGCGAGATCATCGAGGAGGAGCAGGTGTTCATGCTCGATCCGCTCTCGATCTTCGCGCTTGAGGACGGCTCACTCGATCCCGAAAAATCAAACGACGGCGCACATCTCGAAAAATTCGCCTGCGCCGAGCTGCTCGAATATTATCAGACCCACGTTGTTGACACCGAGCTTTATTCAAACCTCGGTACCGCCGAGGAGACCACGGCAAATGAGACCGCATAAAGCCTCGATTATCACAAATCAGCCCTTATCGTTACCGATAAGGGCTTTCTTTTTGCGTCGGTAATATCCGCGTACCAAGATGTTTATCTTTTCGAATCGAGATAATTCTGCAATATTATCTGCGCCGAGAGCGTGTCTACCGCTTCCTTGCGCTTTTTTCCGCGCGTGTCGGTGAAATTCATTATTTGGTGCGCCGCCATCGTCGAGCAGCGTTCATCAAAGAACACGATCGGTATGTCACCGACCAGCTCGGAAAGCAGCTTCCCGAATTCGCGCGCGTGCTCGGCTCGCGGGCCTTCGCTTCCGTTCATGTTTATCGGAAGCCCGATGACTATCGTCTCGGCTGAATATTCGCGTATCTTCTCGGCGACCAGCTCGGCTGTCTTCGGCATATAATTCGACTTTACATAGCCGATGCCGTTTGCCAGCATTCCGAGCGTGTCGCTGACCGCAAGACCTGTGCGCACATCGCCGAAATCGACCGCGATCACTCTTCCCTTCAAAGCACTATACCCCGCTGACGCATAAATTCCTCGACCTGCTGTGCAGTCGGAAGCGAGGTCGATGCTCCCGCCTTGCCGACGACCATCGAGCCGACCGCCTTTGCATATCTGACCGAGCGACCTATGGCGTGCGACTTGAGAGATTCGAGCGTCAATGCGGCTGTAAAGGACT
>CAYRKS010000103.1:0-6892 GCA_964424855.1 uncultured Lachnospiraceae bacterium | reverse complement strand
TAGGTAAAGTATGCGATTGTAGATATACGGTTAAGCATTTCGTTTACCTCTTTCTCTCTGTGATGAAAATATTATATCACTATTTTTTTGAGTTGTCAATCGGCAAAATCGACAAAATATATGACTGCAATTCAAAAAGTTTTTGACGCTCATCGAATGTGAGTGCGATTTTAGGGGTGAAAATCAGGCAAAATAGCTCTTTATCGCGTCGATTATACGCTCGGAGGCGTGACCGTCGCCGTAGGGATTTGTCGCCTCGGACATTTTTTTATACTCATCGGGATTCGAGATAAGAGCCTCAGCCTCTGCGATTATGCGGTCGGTATTTGTTCCGATGACCTTTACCGTACCTGCCTTGACCGCTTCGGGGCGTTCGGTCTCGGTACGCAGGACGAGCACCGGCTTATGGAAGGAGGGAGCCTCCTCCTGTATACCGCCCGAGTCGGTCATGATGAAGAAGGACTTGGCGATGAGGTTGTGCATATCTGCGACATCGACGGGGTCGGTGAGGGTTATGCCGGGTTTATTATCAAGGAGCGGGAAGACGACATTACGGACGGCGGGACTCAAGTGAACGGGGTAGACGAAGTGGAGCTCGGGATGCTTTTTTGAAAGCTCGAGGACTGCATTACAGATATTTTCGATGCCTCCGGACTGATTTTCGCGGCGGTGAGCGGTGAGCGCGACGATTTTTTCGGAGTCGAGATCGAGCGAACGGAGCTTTTCATCGGCGAATACATAGTCGGGCTTTACGGTATATTGGAACGCATCGAGTGCGGTATTTCCGGTGACGAAGATATTATCGCGGATGCTCTCCTTTTCGAGGTTGGAGCGGTTGAGCTCGGTCGGGGCGAAGTGGAGCGAGGCGAGCTTTGAGGTGAGGTTACGGTTTATCTCCTCTGGGTAGGGGGAATAGCGGTCATATGTGCGAAGACCCGCTTCGACATGACCGACGGGGAGCTTTGCGTAGAAAGCGGCGAGAGCTGCGGCGAAGCTTGTGGTAGTATCGCCATGGACGAGCACGAGATCGGGCTTAGCCTTAGCGAGGACATCCTCAAGACCCATTATGACATCGGCGGTTATTGACGAAAGGGTTTGACCGCGCTTCATGATATTCAGGTCATAGTCGGGGGTAACACCGAAATAAGCGAGTGCGCTGTCGAGCATTTCGCGGTGCTGAGCGGTGACGCAGACTATGCTTTCTATTCCGTCGGCTTTTTCGAGAGCCTTAACGAGGGGGCACATTTTTATTGCTTCGGGACGAGTTCCGAAGACTGACATTACTTTTATCATTTTCGAATTATCCTTTCCTTTGGTAGCTCGGCTCAAGGAGCTTTACTTGGTCTGCTTTTGTTCGGTCAGAGAATCGGTGAGGCTTTTCATGGTATCGGCGAAGGCGATATTGAAAAGCTCCTCGGCGCGGGCGGTATTTCCGGTGAGGTCGAGCCAGCCGAAAAGAGCCTCGAAGCCGGTGGCGCGGCGATAATCATGAGTCGATGCGCTTTTCGGAGCGGAGATACCGTTGGCGTTTCTTCCGCGCTTATAGATATACTCCTCATCCTCGGTTAGGTGAGGCAGAAGGTTATCGAGAGCCTTTGACTGCTCGGTGGCCTTTACGAAATTGAGTGCGAGGTGATTGAGCTTTCCGCTGCCGGTGAGCTTAAGACCGATAAGAAATTTACGGGTCATAAGCTCGAGGGAAGCGTCACCGATATATGCGAGAGCGGCACCGTTGAGCTCTCTTACGAGGTTTTCATTCATTTGGAACTCCCTTTTCATGGTATTGAGCTTTTTGCTCGAGGTCATGAGTATATTATACCACAAAACGCAGGATTTTGCAATAGGCTTCAGAGTGCGATAAGATATTTTCTCCACAGCCTTGTGAAAAGGCTATTGGACGAGAGCGAATATCGGCGAAGGAATGCGGCATAGGCTGCCACGAGCTTAGCATCCGCGATCGAATATGAGCCGGCGAATTCGATCCTTTGCATTGCGGCTGATACCGAATAAAAGTCCTGCGGAGCGACCGACGAGAAGACGCGATCGACTCTCTTGGCGAAGTCGGAGGCTTGTTCACCGAGCGACGGAGAAAGTTCGAAGAGCTTTAGCATCCGATAAAGCTTTTCATTAAGCTTTTTTGCGTCTGAAAGAGAGGTTTCGGAGCTTATTTTCAGCTGTTCGAAGTGTTTTTCGGCTTTTGCCGCGCGGAGCTTAAGGGCTATAATTACGATGACTGTGAGAGCTGCCGCTACGATGACTATGAGAACGATCCTCGGAAGCTCGGAGCTGTCCTCATTGTCTTTGATGTTGGGAAGAGGGCTTGGAGGGGTATCGTCGGTTTCGTTGATGATCGGGGCGGAGGTCTCATCGGTGACGGGGACTTCGGTATCGATAGAATCGGGAGTCTGCTCGGTGGAGGGGGCTTCGACATAGCCGTTATACATATGTGAGGTATAGGGGGTAGTGACCTCATAAAGCACCCAGCCGTAATTATCGAAATAGACCTCGATCCATGCGTGACCGTTTTTATCGAGAACCTGAGAGGTATAGACCGAGGAAGCATCGGGCAAACGGTCGCGGACGAAATCATCTGCGATATATCCTTCCGCATAGCGTGCGGGGATACCCAACGAGCGAAGGAGCATGACTGCGGCGGTTGCGTACTGCACACAATAGCCCTCATGGGTATCGAAGAGGAAGGTCTCGGCGGCGTTTACATATTCTCTGTTTGGCGAGGGATCGCTCGGGGTGAGGGTATAGACCATATTTTTCGAGAGGTAATCGATGATCTTTCTGACCTTGAGATTTACCGCGCGGAAGGGGTCCATATCCTTATAGGTCGGCATATCCGAGAATATGATCGAGCGTGCGAGAGTTCTGAAGGCTTCGAAGCTTTCGCAGCCGGTCAGGTAGGTATCATAGACATAGGCTCGATAGTTTTGGACATTGGCGTATATTGCGTAGGTACGCAGGCGTTCGTTATCATCCATTTCGAAGACATAGCGATAGGGTATGGAATCGGTGATCTCGTTTGTGTTTTGAATGATAGAGGCGAGCTTATTGACGCGGAATTTATAAGCTGTTTCGAGGCTTGCATCATCGGCGTTTATGCCTCCCGCGGCTTCGACGATATCGTTGAGGAGTGAGAGCTGAGCCATTATTTCCTCGGTGAGGTCGGAGAGATTTTGAGCGAAATCGGGGTCACGGAGGATCGGTATATTGGCTATTGCGGAATAATCGTCGGTGACAACATATCCGATCGAGGATAATATACCGTCGCTGTGATTTGAGAAGCCGAGCTCGGAGGGGGTTCGAGTCCCGTATTCGAGGAAGCCCGAGCGAAGGTCGGTGAATGAGGGGAAGAAGACGAGGCTGGAGGTCGGGCGGAGCTTTCGAATATCGACTCGGGCGGTGACATAGCCTATATCCGAGTGGCTCTTATAGTTCTTTGCACCGAGGGTGACGAGCGATTTATCCTTTGCATTCAGAAGCTCATAGGTCAAAAGCTCGGGAGCGAAGCCCGATCCGAAAAGCTCCTTATATTCCTCGACAGCCTCGGAGTCGGGAGTATACCATTTATCATTCAAGTAGTAAGTACCGACCCAATTACGAAGGTATATCGGGATATTTATATCGGAGCCGACGGTGAAGACATGATCACCGGTATAGGAGCGGTTTGAGTAAGCGGTGCTTCGGGTATCCGAGGCGGAGCCGCCCGCGAAGATAAGTCCCGAAAGATCGGGATTTTCACCGCGTAGCAGTGCGACGAAATATTTTTCGAGCTTTGCCGCGGGAGCTGAGATCGAGGCTATATCGGGCATACGCATATTTAACGAGATGGGTATGAGCATTAGCAGCATTGCGAGAGCGGCTGAGGCGAGTCCCATATAGCCGCCGACCGCGCTGCTTTTGCGCTTGAGTGAGCCTATGACGGCGCGTCGGTCGGGATGCTTTTTTGTTATTCCGCTTGCCTCCGAGATCGCACGCGAATTTACGAAAACGCGATCATAGCCGGCGAGTGCGGCGACTCCGACGAGCGAGGAGAGCATCACTGCGAAGGAAAGCGTTCCCGAGTTCATGCCGTAATATAGAAATATCGTCGAGATCGCGCTTCCGACGGCGATTATCGGCAGGATATGGACTTTACGGAGTATACAGGCGCAAAACAGTGCGGCGAGTACGACGGTTATGACAGCGAAGGCGAATCTCATACAGGAATAAGAATTCAGGTGGAGACGGGTCATTGCGATGTCATAGCTTTTGATCTGAGAATCGCCGATATTAAAGCCGAGGACGCGCAGGCGCATCAGAAATGCGTTTTTCAGAGTGAGCGAGGAATAATATATAAGATCGGAGAGATTTTCTGTGGTGATCGCCGATATGGAAAGAAAACCGACTCCGACGAGACCGAGGATAATAAATTTTCGGCGTGAGTGCCCCATTAAAGAGAAACAGAGGACTGCGGCAAGGCTTGTCAAGAAGACAAAGGGCAGAGTGACTGCGTTTTCGAATTGAGTTTTTACGGTCAATGCGCCGAGGATGAAGCTGACGGTCGAGACCGTACATAGCAGAGCGAGCAAAGCACGGCAGATATATCCGAAGGCGCAGAGGGAATCATTAAGGCTACCCTCGCGCAGAAGGATAGTCGGCTCGCTTGACGGCGAAGTGATATCTTTTTTTGTCATAATAGCCTTATCAGTTTGGTTTTTGAGTGACGGTCATATGAGCTGAAAGCTCGGAGATGAGCTTTTGCTCCTTAGCGAAGGCGAAGCTGTTTTGCTTATGGAATTTAACGGGAGGAGAATATATGAGCTCGGCTCTTGATGAGTCGGAGGTATGACCTGCGGCGAGCTTAAGGCATTCATCGGCTATCGAAGGGTTAAGGCAGGCGGTCGAAATGATAACAGAGTCATCCGCGCTTGGCACAAGAGCGGCGAGGCGAGTCAGCTGGTTATCGACACTGAGCTTGGGGGCGCGGGCAAGGCTATGGTAGGCTGCCTCAAAGCTTTGACTGTCCGAGATCGCGAAGGTACAGGGGATGAGTCGGTCGTCATTTTGAGTCAGGCAGAGGATAGTGACCGAATTTTGCTTTTTCAGCTCACGAAGGGCGGCGGCGAGTGCATATTCGATAACGAGGTCGGCGCAAAGGTCATCATAGACCTCGGCGTATTCCTCAAGCGGCTCGAACACGGCAGACTTATTTGAAAGATGAGCTTCGAGGTCGCAGAGTATGCAGACGGTATTTCCGATATTTTGCGAATAATCGCGGACGATCAGCTCCTCGGATTTTGACGAGAGCTTCCAGTGTATCGATCTCATTCGGTCGCCCGGGAGATAGGCACGGACATCGGTGGCTTCGGTTAGGTCTGCGCCTCTCGATCGGATCGGGTTTTGCGGTGAAAGCTCGCTTTCGGGATTGAAATTCTCGTCCTTGAGCTCAATTCGGCGCGGAAGCACGAGAACGCTCGAGGTATGCTCACAGGTGACAGAAAGGCTTGCCATTCCGAGCGGATCGGAGACAATAAGTTTTGAGAGTCCCACCTGATATTCTCCGCGAAAGGCGAAGCTGACGCTTTTGGGTATCTCACAGCCATCGAGCGGAGTGAGCGAGACGATCAGCTTATGAGTGATACATTTTGCGCCGAACGTATCGGGCAGGAGCAGCTCGACCTCGACAAATGGAAAGGGGATGATGGAGTTATTGGATATCAGGGAAACGACCTTGACGGGGGTATTTTTTTCGACCGAGCTTGAGGATATCCTGACCGAGCTTCGGATTGCGAGGGCGGCGGCTATCAGCCAGACGGTCGGGAATATCGGCAAAAGGAGCGCGAAAACGAAGGTCATGAAGGATACGGGGCTTTTCAGCGACTGAGCGAAGATCAGAGTTACGATATCGAGTATGGGGAAGAGGATCGCTCGGCGGTTGATACGGAGCGAAAGGCGGCGTTTTTTACAGCTTTTGCGCTTGAAGTTTTTCGAAGGCATTTCATTGATCCTTTCGGATTTTCAAACAGAGCATAGGGGATCAGCTGCGGCTGCTCTTTACGGGCACGGGAGTCGTTTTGAGGACATCGGAGACGATATCCTTTGCGGATATTCCCGAGAGCCGTGCCTCCTGAGTTATCAGCAGGCGGTGGGGGATGGCGGCGGCGAACATATCGGCTACATCCTCGGGGATGACATAATTACGGCTGTGCATAAAGGCATACGCCTGAGAGAGGCGTTTCAGGGCTATAGAGGCTCGTGGGCTGGCACCGAGTGCGGCGTGACGGTGAGTACGGGTAGCGGATGAGAGCTCGACTATGTATTTACAGAGCGAGTGGTCGATATACACATCCTCGGTGAGCGAGCGGAGGAGTGCGACGAGGCTTGCGCTGACGACGGGATTTATTTTCTCGAGCGGGTCAGCACCTCCGAGAGCTTCGACGAGCTTCAGCTCCTCATCGGGTGTAGGATAGCCCATTGAAAGCTTTATCGAGAAGCGGTCGAGCTGAGCCTCGGGGAGAGGGAAGGTACCGACGAAGCCCGAGGGGTTTTGGGTGGCTATGACCATAAAGGGCTCGGGAAGGTCGAGGGTCTTTCCGTCAACGGTGACGCGATGCTCCTGCATTGCCTCGAGCAGAGCCGACTGAGTTTTCGGCGAGGCGCGGTTGATCTCATCGGCGAGGAGGACGTTGGTCATAACGAGTCCGGCGGTGAAATCGAAGCCCTCGGTCTTACGGTTATATATATTGAAGCCGGTGATATCCGAGGCGGTGAGGTCGGGTGTGAACTGAGCGCGGCGGAAATCGAGTCCGGCGGCTCTTGCGAGTGCGGCGGCGAGTGTGGTCTTTCCGACACCGGGGACATCCTCGATAAGGACATGACCGCCGGCGAGACGTGCGGTTAT
>CAYRKS010000102.1:0-6935 GCA_964424855.1 uncultured Lachnospiraceae bacterium | reverse complement strand
GCGAGTGACCGAAATAATCGATGGCAGATTTGCGATGAAGACCGACGGACTTTTGATGCGAGCTTATCGGCTTTTGTGGTATCCGACCTACAGATTTCGTCCGAGACTCTTGGGCGCGGCGACTGCTTTGAGAAATAAGCTGAAAAAGGGTTGAAAATATCGCTTCGAAAAAATTCCGAGCGGCAGATATTTTTATGCGAACCCCGATGCGAAAGGCATGGTTTGAAATATGAAAAATGAAAAAAAGAACTCAAAACGCGCGGTAAAAATAGTGATCGCGGTGCTTTTGATACTTATATTGCTTTGCTGCATTCCGGTTATAATCCTGCTTGTAAAATACAACCGCAGCTCATACATAAACGAAACACCGGTCGAGCGATCCGATTCCTATGTTCGACCCGAATATCCCGAAATAGTCATCGGCTCCGAGGGAATATCCGATTTGCCCGAGGACACGACCTCCGAGCCGGTCGAGATAACCTCCGAGGAGAGCGAGGAGACCGAGCTCGAGACTACCGAGCTTATCGAGACCGATGAAACGACCGAGACCGAGCCGATCCCTCGCGAAACTCAGCCGCCGACGCTTGAGACTGCGCCGCCGCGTCCGTCGAACGGAGGCTCGAGCAGCTCCTCATCGGCTTCGACAGCAAAGCCCTCCGAGACCACCGCGAATCCGAACAATTCCTTCGGAACGGCGAAAAACGCGGTCAGCGTCTACAGCAAAAAATATCCGATCTACAGCGTTGAGCAAAGGGACAAGGACATTGTAAATATCCTTGTCATGGGTACCGATGCGCGCGATGTTACGATAGAGCGCGGACGCATCGACACGATGATGATCGTTTCCTACAACAAAAAGACCGCAGAGGTCAAGATGGTCTCGCTGCTTCGCGATTCGCTCGTTCCTATCGAGGATCACGGTTGGAACCGTCTCAACACCGCATATGCCTTCGGAGGCGCGGGACTTGCGATAAATACGATGAATGATCTGTTCGGACTCGATCTTCAGAGCTTTGTCGTTGTGGATTTCACCGGAGCTGCCGAATTTATCGACAAGCTCGGCGGAGTCGATGTGAATCTGACTCAGGCAGAGGTGGATTATTATTCGCAGTTTATCAATCAAGAGCTTGTTGTCGGCGTTAATCACATAAACAGCCGACTCGCTATGGCACATATGCAGAACCGCACGACCGACAACGATTTCGGACGCGCACGCCGTCAGCGCGATGTTATAACGGCGGTCATGAAGAAGATCACGACCGAGATGTCGCTTTCGGAGATAACCGAGCTGATCGACTATGCAATGTCGATCGTCAAGACTAACATTTCCGCAACGACCCTCGTATCGCTTGCCGCCTCGGTTCTGGTCGATGCCTCTAAGCTGACCTTCTCGAGCCAGCAGGTGCCGTATGCCGATTCCTATCAGTTTGCATGGTATAACCGCATGGCGATAATCTCCTTCGATATCGACGAAGCAAAGACCCGTGTGAACGAATTCATCTACGGAAAATAAATAATTGTAAAATCCCTCGGAGCCGCTCCGAGGGATTTTTGCGTGTATTATGATAAAAAGGAAAATGCAGTCGGTTTTTACCGCTTGGCGTTTGCCAAAATCGAAGCATATCGAATATGCCGTGTTTTTTGTGAAAAAGATGGCGAAAAATATTGCGAGTATGTAAAATTTCAAATAGTACTTGACAAAAAATCGGGGGGGGGGTGTATAATTATTGATGATTTTGAAAAAGTATTTTGAAAATATGAAGATATTTTGAAAGAAGGAAAAAATATGAAGAAAAGAATAATTCTCGCTCTGCTCATCGCGGCGCAGCTTTCGACGCTTGCCTGCGGCGATTCTCAGGGCAGCGGAAAAGAAACGACCGCCGGCGCGGATACTACCGCAGCCGTAACGACTGCACCCGATCCGCTCGACGCTCTGCCGCAGAAGAATTACAATGGCGAGAGCTTTACCATGTATATCCGCAAGAACAGCGTTCCCAAGCTTTACATGGACGAAGAGACCGGAGATCTGATGGAAGATTCCACATATGCTCGTCAGCTCAAGATCGAGGAGCGTTTCGGCGTGACCTTTGATCCGATTGAGGCAGACGACACCTATTGCTCGAATGCCAAGACGGTAATCGCGTCGGGCGACAGCACCTATGATATTGTCGTAGCTCACGCGCGTTCGATCTCGGGCTTTGCACACAACAAGCTACTCCTCGACTGGAACAAGGATCTTCCGTATATCAACCTTGACAACGATTGGTGGAATCAGGACTCGAGAGAGAGCTTCCAGATCGCAGGAAAGCTTTTCACCTGCTCGGGCGATATAATTTATGACAACCTGGGTGCGGCTATCGGAATCTTCTATAACAAGACAATCTTCGAAAAGCTCAAGATAGACAATATTTATGAGACTGTAAACAACGGCGAATGGACCTTCGACCTGTTTGAGACCTATTCAAAGCTGGGTGCGGACGACCTCAACGGTGACGGCGTGTATGACATTGAACACGACCAGCTCGGCTATACCACCTCGTGGTGGACAGGACCTATCCAGGTGCTTTACTCGGGCGGTCAGCGTATCTGCGGAAAGGATTCGGACAACAATCTTACTCTGACGCTCAACACCGAGAAGACGATCGAGGTATTCGAGAAGTTCTTTAATTTCACTGACAGCGAATGTGCTTACATACACCAAAACGACGACAGCTCGGCTATTAACAAAGCGTTCAGAGACGGACGTGTAATGTTCAGAGACATCACGATAATGGCTATGAACAGCTACCGCGACATGGATGACGACTTCGGTGTTATTCCGTGGCCTAAGTTCGACGAGGAGCAGGAGAAATATTACTCTAATGTTGACGCATCGTGCAGCCTTATAGGCGTTCCGGTAACGGCAGAGGATCCCGAGATGATCTCGATAATCCTCGAAGCACTCTGCACGGAGAGCCACACGACTACTATCCCGACCTTCTATGAGGACTGCCTCCAGGTCAAATACAGCCGTGACGATGAGTCGGTTCAGATGCTCGATCTCATCCGCGACGGTCGCGTATTTGACACGGGCTATTTTTACGACAACGCAAGCTTTGTTTTCGCGATAAACTCTATCGGTTACCAGCTTACACAGCGTGAAGGACACAACTTCTCGTCGTTTTATGCACAGAATGAGTCTGTCGCTCTCCAGAAGATCAAGGAGATCAACGAGATCTACAACGAGGACTGATGTCAAAAAAAGAAGTCGCTTTTGCGGCTTCTTTTCGTTTATAGGTCAAAGTCACGCTATCAAAGCATGGTGGGCTTATCGACGGGGTAGAGTATCTTGAGCTGGTTGATCTTAGACTGATATGCAGCCTGCTGCTTTTCGGCGAGAAGTCTTTCGCGGAGCTGGTCGCTGATATCGGCAAGCTTCATTTCCTGCGGCGCATTCTTTGCGTTGAGTCTGATGAGGTGGTAGCCGAACTGAGTCTTTATCGGACCGCGAAGCTCACCGATCTCCATCGTGAAGCAGGCTTCGTCGAATTCGGGAACCATCTGACCGCGTCCGAAATCTCCGAGCGAGCCGCCCTCCTTGCCGGACGGGCAGGAGGAGAACTGCTTTGCCGCGTCCTCGAAGTTGATCTTGCCGTCGTTGATATCGGCGAGGATCGACTCTGCTTTTTCCTTAGAATCGACGAGAATGTGGCTTGCGTTGACGGTCTCACCGGTCATGAGCTTGTCCTTGTTTTCCTCGAAATACTTTTCGAGCTCCGCGTCGGTCACGCGAACCGAGCTGACCGCCTTTTCGATGGCGTAATTTGCGAGCATTTCCTCCTTGACCTTTGCAAGCTGAGCCTTGAATTCGGGCTCGCGCTCGTAGAGGTTGCGGGTTGCATCGAGAACGAGCAGTGACTTGTTGATGAGCTGCTCGAGGATCATTGCGCGACCCTGAGGGTTGTTGTAGGACTGACCGCGCTGACCCATTCCGACGATATATGCGTCGATGTCCGCCTCGGTTATGGCCTTTCCGTTTACTGATGCTAAAATCTTATCATTCATGATGATGTTTACCTTTCTGGAAGTTATATATGTCTTCGACCGAAAAAATGCGGTCGGAGCTTTCTTTATTTTCTGCTGTGATCGCAGACCGATTCGATGAGATTCTCCTCGGCTATCGCTTCACCGGTTATCCGGAGCGTTTTTATCTCATTTGCTTCGAGCATGAAGGAATATTCTCTGCCGAAGGCGATGAGCTTTGAGAGCCTTGCCTCACCGCTGAAATCGACCAGCCGCACGATAACGCTCTGTCTGTCCTCCGAGTGCTTTACCGCACCGACGAAAATGCTTTCGGAATCGACCGATAAAATGCCCTCCTTCGGAGCGCGTCTTCCGTCGTGATTCGATTCGCAGATAACGATCGGCTTGTTGTTGAAGCGGACGGCTTCGTTTTGCATATAAAGCCGATCTCCCTCGGGAAATATTCGGAGGTGTCCCTCGGTTATCCCCTGATCCATTACCTCATAGTCGCGGCTTTGAAGCTCACCGATGCGAAGATCGCCGTATATCGGGCTTCGCAGGACGGTTAGACCGAGCTTTCCGTCGTGAAGATCATAGGCAAAGCAGCTGTCGGTGATGATAAGCAGCTTCCCGCACCTTATCCATTCGCCCATCGGACGATCAGCCTTCGACTCGCCGCGCAGCATATGACTGTAGGGAGTAGATACCTCCGCGCTTTTTTTCAAAACGCGGCTTGTCAGCTTAAAAACGGTATGCTCCTCGTTCCAGTTCACACTGTAATCGAGATCGAAATATTTTTCACCGCGGTAGAAGGTGTAGACGAGATAGAGTATCGAATCGCCGTATTTGAGCTTGAGCTTCAGGCGGTCGATAAGCTTGCCCGACTCGATAAGCTCACATTTTACGAGCGAAAAGTCTTCGAGCCTTTCTCCGTAGGAATCTGTATTGAAGCACCAGACATCTCCGTCATCTCCGAAGCATTCGGGAACGAGAAGCTCACTGAAGACGCGCTCACCGTTTTTGTCGAGGACTTCGGAGATCGAGCCGTTTTTCTCGGAGATCACATAGCTGTAATTGTCGGTATCTATGCGGAAAACATCGGGTCTCGTCTCACGCTTGAACTTTTCGCCGGTTTTTACCAGCTTGAAGCATTTACAGCCGAGCGACGGCAGCCTTGTCTTGAAGATGAATCTCGAGCGAAAGCCGGGTATAGCCGATCTCTCGGCAATGATCTGGGCTTCATAGCTCACATGATCATCGTCCTCGAGAACTATCTTACCCGAGTACCAATCAAATTCGTGCGCCCACTGAACCTCTGCCTCAACATAGCCGTTGTATTCGCAGCCGTTGAGATTCCAGAGAACGAGATTCCACTCGGTCGTGGGATTTTCTCCCGGCATTTTCAGGTTGGCGGTCACGTTTTGGAGCGACAGATGTGTCAGCTCATCCGCCGTGCTGATCGCGCGTCCGTAAAGCTGCCGTGCATAGGGGTAAGCGGATTTGATCGACGAGCCGCCGAGTATGTCGTGGAATTGGTTGAACAGAACATCCTGCCAGCACTGCGCAAGGCGCATGACGGCGATCTCTCCCGCTATAACCGAGGCGCGCTCGGCGTTGAGCAGAGCATATTCGGCTTGACGGTTGAGCCGCTTGAGCCTTGAAGCGTTGCAGTATACTCCGAAATCTCCGGTGAGAAATTCGCCCTCAAAGGTGAATTCGGGGTGAAGGTGCCGCTTGAAATAGCCCTCAACGCTGTCGAAATGCGCGTATTCGCATTTTTCTATAGCCTCGATCGATCGTTTTGTCGGTGCGCCGCCGTGATCGGTGACACCGTACACGACGAGAAGATCCTCGCCGCTGCGGTCGATAGCTTTCAGCAATGACTCAGTATCCTTCGCCCATCCGGCTCCCGCCGCACCGCCAATACGAAAGGCGGTGATCTCGCTTCCGTCGCGGCTCCTCCAACCAAAGAGCGGTGAGGAGAGCTTATGATGCCTTTCCTCGGGGCGGCAGAGGCAGTAATATTTTATCCCGGATTTGTTAAGTATCTGGGGAAGCATATCGGGATGACCGAAGCTGTCGGTGTTGAAGGCACATTTTGACCTTGTGCCGAAGTTTTTCAAGAGATACTGCTGACCGTAAAGTCCCTGGCGCACATAGCTCTCGCCCGAGGCGGAAAAGCAGTCGGGCTGATTCCACCAGCCCTCGCAGAGCTCCCAGCGTCCCTCCGCGACCCTTTGACGTATTTTTGAAAACATATACGGGTCGGTGCTTTTGATCCACTCGAAGACCGGGGGAGAGGAAAAGGAATATTGAAAATCCGGGTATTCCTCCATTCGGTCGAGAGCCGAGCGAAAGGTGGCTCGGATCGATGCCATAGCCTCGTCCCAGGTCCATTCCCAGACGGGATCGAAATGAGTATTTCCAATCATATATAATTCAGACATAGAAGCCTCCGAAAAAACTCAAACAGCGTTAGGATGTTGCTTAGTATATTTTACCATAGCTTGACGATATTATCAAGCATAATGCGCAAAATATTACGAAAAGTTCACAACCGCGAGAGCTTTGATGAAAATTTTTAGCGCGGTACGAGTGTTTGGCGGCACAGCTCAAGGCATTCGAGCTTTTTTCGGTATAAATTTGCTTTTGATATCGAAAAAAACTATTGACATGCAGGAATTTTTACGGTATAATATTATGATGTGAATCAAATTAACGGAGGAATGTAAAATTGTTTAAGCTTCTCAAATTTATGAAGGGCTATGTCAAGGAGTGCATACTCGGACCGCTCTTCAAGCTGCTTGAAGCGTCGTTTGAGCTTATCGTCCCGCTTGTCGTGGCGGCGATAATCGACAACGGCATTGAAGGCTCGGACAGCGGCTATGTCATAAGGATGGCACTTATACTCGTCGCACTCGGACTTGTCGGTC
>CAYRKS010000101.1:6492-6967 GCA_964424855.1 uncultured Lachnospiraceae bacterium | reverse complement strand
GTCTCAAGGCAGCTCGCCGCGCTCCGCAGTTCTCCAAGAGATAATCATACCCCGAATGGGGCGATTCGGATTCCCGAAGCATTGCTTCGGGAATTTTTTACCCGCTCAAATGTAAACAAACAATAAAAAATCCCGCATTGGGATTGACATTTCTCCCGAATTGCGATAGAATAATATAAGATAATCGGAGGGATGAAAATGACCGAGAAAAAGCAGCACAAAAAAATGGCACAGTCCTGCGAGACCTGCGAATTTTACGACTGGGATGACGATATGCAGAGCAATATCTGCATCGCGAACCTCGATGAGGACGAATATTATCGCATGATGTCGAGCGCGCGCTGTCCGTTTTATAAATATTACGACGAATATAAGAGCGTGCAAAAGCAGAATTGATCCGAATGCTTTTTGCCTTTCGAGCCGCAATTTTGCATCAATAGTCCTAAGCCCTCAAAATATACGAAAGCCGAGCATG
>CAYRKS010000101.1:0-6460 GCA_964424855.1 uncultured Lachnospiraceae bacterium | reverse complement strand
TCGTATCCCACGCGCTCAATGCGTCCGAATCGAAGCATTAAAACAGATCCTCGCAGACCTCTTCGAGGCAGTACTTAGAGCGGGTCGGAGCATCACGGTGAGTCCACTTGCCGTTCGTAAAGTCGGGGATAGCGACCGGCATCGAGCCGAGCGCGATTGAATCCTCAGAAAGCGGAGTGATAGCCATCCAAGAGGCTGTGTCATAAACGTCGATCGGGGTCTGTGTCTGTGCCTTGACCGCCTCGACAAAGCCGCGCATTACAAGGTAATCCATTCCGCCGTGTCCGCCGACCGCCTCATAGCCTCTCCAGAGCGGGTGCATATACTCGTCCATGTATTCGTTAAGACTCGTCCACTTGTGGTTGAACGAAGGACCGTTGTCGAGACCGTCGAACAGTACTCCGTACTTGTCCTCACTCCAAATTCCCTTAGTTCCCTGTACGAGGTTTCCGCGCGAATACGGACGCGGGAGAGAGGTGTCATGAGTGAGAACTATCGTCTCACCGTGTGCGCACTTTATGCAGGTGGTAACGATATCACCCTGTGCAAAGGTCGCGCCCGCATTTTCAAAATCACTTCCCTGCTTTGCGTTGATCCACTGATGTATTCCTGCGGACTTCGAGGACATAGAGGTAAGAGTGAGCATACGGTTCCCGCGGTTTATGTCGAGATACTTCGCGATCGGTCCAAGCTCGTGCGTCGGATAAAGCTCTGCGTTGCGGTTGAGATAGTTGCGAAGGCGATAGTGACGATTGTGCTCCTCGCCGCCGAGCGCGACCTCATCTCTCAGATCGTGACGATAGCCGCCCTCGCAGTGGATCAGCTCTCCGAAGAGTCCCTTCTTGATCATGTTGAGGATCGTCATCTCCTCCTTGCCGTAGCAGCAGTTCTCAAGCATCATGCAGGGAACTCGAGTCCGCTCGTAGGTGTGTACGAGCTGCCAGCACTGATCGAGCGAATACGCTCCGCCGACCTCGGTCGCTACGTACTTTCCCGCAAGCATCGCATCGATACAAACATCAACGTGTGCCTCCCATGCCGACGGGGTTATTACCGCATCGACCTCCTTTATCTCGAGAAGGCGGCGGTAATCGGTTACGGCGAGCGGTGCTTTTCCGCGCTTTTCCTCGACCAGCTTGCGTCCTTTCTCGACGCGATCCTCATATTTGTCGCATACGCCGATTATTTCAACGTCGGGCATAGTGTTGAGAACCATCTCGAGCAGACCGTAGCCGCGTCCGCCGAGTCCTACCCATGCAACATTTATTTTCTCCATAATAAAACCATTTCCCTTCTGCTCATAAATGAGCAAATATTTTTTCAAAGCGTGATACAGCTTTGTTCCTATCATTTTTTCGGCTTTTTC
Organism: uncultured Lachnospiraceae bacterium; assembly: GCA_964424855.1. Taxonomy (GTDB): domain Bacteria; phylum Bacillota; class Clostridia; order Oscillospirales; family CAG-272; genus Flemingiibacterium. Next base: position 5,094 of record CAYRKS010000101.1, on the reverse strand, counting down.
TGCCGCTTTTTTATTATAGCATACTTTCAAGCGTTTGTATATAGCTTTTCATAAAAAAGCTAAAAAAATCTTCCAATACCCGAATTTTGTCCACCTCGCAGCTCAGCTCTGCTCGAAGCTTCGCTTGTATTCTCCGGGTGACTGACCGAGCTTTTCGCGAAATACCCGCGTGAAATACTGCGCCGAATTGTAGCCCACACGCTGCCACACCTCGTTTACCGGAACGCCCTCGAGAAGCAGCTTTCGCGCACATTCGATCCGAAGCTCGTTCGACCGCTCGGTGTAGGTCATTTTGTAATATTTCTGCATCAGACGGCTGAGATCGCGTCTGGTTATGTGCAGCTCGCTCATCATCTGCTCGGGCGGAACTAAATTTTCGCAGGCAAAGAAATATGTGTCGAGCCGCGCCTTGAGGTCTATCGCGCCGATATGTATGCAAAACGGCGGATCGTTGTCATTCCCCGATATCCCCGCCGCACCTCGGCACAGATCGATAATAATACTTGAAAATATTCCCTCGACCTTCTTTTTGTAGCCCGAAAGCTGCATATGCGCCTCGGCAAGCATCTGTCCTATGCCCTCCTTATAGACCTCCGCCTTATCTCCGAGGCACAAAAACGGCTTGTCCACAAGTCTCCTTACCAGAATATTGTCCTCTTTCTCCACTTCGCGTTCCGAGTGTTCCGCGCCCTCGCGATACTCGATGTCAAAGCGTATCGCATATTCCTCCATAAGCTCGCTTCTTTGACTGTGCGTTATCCCCGGACCGGTCAGATATACGCTCCCCGCTCCGAGCCGATATTCATGCTCCGACTCGCCGTCTATAATGCTCAAAAACAGCTCTCCCTCGCTGACTATGTGAAGCTCGTAGTTTGAATGCTTGTGAGGCGTTATGTTCCACGCGGCGGGAGAACCGTAGCCGACATAATTCAGCGATATCTCATAATCCCCGAGTCGAAAGCCGACCTCCGAAAGATAAACGTGTTGTGTTTGCATACACACCCCTCCGAAAATTCGATATGTGATATATATATTATACCACACCTCGAGACTTTTGTACAGTGCTTTTTCAAAAAACACAAAAATTAACCTTTTTTGACAAAAAAAGAGACCCGAAACAAGTCGGGTCTCTTTTATAAAGCTTTAGATGGGTCAAGCGATCATTTACTTCTTTGCGTTGTAAACCTCCATCGCATTCTTCATCTCAGCCTCGGTCTTGTCCTTGTAGGTCGCAACGATCGAAGCTGCGCCGCCCTTACCGGACGTGACTGCATTTGCAAGTGCGTCTCTGAGCTCCTTGCCCCAGCCGAAGGCGTATGCGGTGTAGTAGGTTCTCGTATCGCGGATGATGTCGAGCATTTCGGGAGTTTCCTCATCGCGAACGTGCTTTACCTGAAGCACAACCTCGTAGTACTTCGGAACTATATCGCGGTAGGAGAGATAGGACATGGCATCGAGAATGATCGAGGTCTCCTCGAGTCTCTGGTTGGTAATCGGAACGGTGATGAAGTAGGTCCAGACCGCGATCGGGCTGATGTAGTTCTCCTGATCCTCATCATACTTGGGCATCGGAACGATTCCGTAGTCGTCGGTCATGTTCGAGAACTTGCCTGCGCCGTCTCCGCCCTTGATCTCACAGCCGCAGAACATTGCGCGGCTTGCGGCGAATACCTGCTCGTAGTGGCTTCCGTCGGTGCCGTTATTCGAGAAGAAATTGGTTCCCGCCTCGCCGAATACCTTCGCGAGCTTGTCGGAAAGGTCGTAGAACTTCGCGCTTCCGACCATGAGCTTGGGCTGACCATCGACCAGCTCGATCTGCTTTTCATCCGAGCAGACATATGCCTGAGTTACGAAGTCTGCCATCGAGGTGTAGCCGTAGACGCAGTTTCCGTCCTTGTTCCATGCCCACGAATCGTCGCCGTTGAGGTTTGCGCCTGCGCTCGTGTACTGATAGAGTGCGTCAAAGGTCCACTTTCCGTCGCGGACGAGCTGATAGGGAGTGTCGAGCTGAAGATCGTCGATCATGCGGCGGTTGAAGTACATACACCACGAAGCCTCAAAGTTGAGGAGCGAAAGGTCGCTGTTTGCGAAGTATACCGCATCGTTGTCGCCGAGGTAAACGTCCTTCATTACCGACTGATCCCACCAGGGCTGATCGAAACGGAAGCCCGAGCCCTCGGAGAGATCGTGGAACATTCCCTCGAGTACCAGTGCGCCCATGCTTGCGGTGAGCGGGAATGCGACCTGATATTCGTCGTCGCCCGAGGATACCTGGAGCTTTATCGCATCGATAACGTCGATGTCATCTGCCTGGCGGATCTCTACGTTGAACTTTTCCTGAATGAAGGAGTTGCGATTATAGTGAGCATCGTCGAGAATGTCACCGGTCATGGTCTCGATCTCGATCTTGTTGTACATCTGGCTGTTAGCATACGAAAGGAATACCATTTCGTCTCCGCCGTAGTCAAGCTCGGGGAATACGTACTCCTCCTTTGACTCTGCCGAGGTGTCGGACGAAGAGTCAGATTGGGTGGTTTCATTGCCGGTTCCGCCTTCCGATCCACAGGATGTGTAGGTGAAAACAAGCAGAGCGGCAAGTATAAGTGAAAGTCTGCGTTTCATTTTTGTCCTCCTGAATTTTTTATAAATATTTTTTGGGGATATTGACATTTTACCAGAAATCGTGTATAATATCAATGACAGGATGACATATCAATATGCCATTTCGGAAATCGTGTCAGTATTGCACAGCTATTATTGGTGATTTTAACAAAAAGTTTTTTAAGGAGACAAAGCTATGGATTGGAAATATGAGACTAATCGGGATAATTATAAGCTTCCGTTCTGTTGTATGCCTTATTTCGATGACGATATTACCTACCGCTGCGGAAATCTCAATGAGACACTTTCTCCAAAAGCAACTCCGTCAGCCGGTATACATACACATCAAAATATCGAGCTTTTATATATAATCGAAGGCAGCATGAAGCTCGAGCTTATGAGCCTCGAGCGTACCGAGTGCATTGTCGAGCTCAAGCAGAACGATGTGATGCTGATAAACTGCAATGTGCTTCATAATACCGTGGAGCATATACGCTCATTATATTACTGCGCCTTCATTCCTCCGAGATGCCTACCGCCTCCGCTCGGTATTGAAGCCGGAAAGACCCACGGAAGCCCCTACAACGACTCCGATCATGTTATATTCGAGCTTGTAAGGCAGCTGTCGCTTTTTTCAAATCTGACCGATACCCGCGCGATCGACAGCATTCTTATGACCTCTCTCGCCTCGGCGATCCTTTCGATCCTTCAGCCGAGGATGAAGGACAGCCTCTTTGAGCTGTGCGGCTCGGCGATAAAGTCGGACATACTGACTTATGTCTATAAAGGCTTCCGCGACCCCGAGCTGTGCGCCGATCAGGTCGCAAAGACCTTCGGCTATTCCCCACGCTATCTGCAAAATCTCTTCCGCGAAAAGGTCGGTATGGGCTTTCGCGATTATCTCGACCGCCTGCGGATAAACGAGGCTCAAAGCCTTCTCGTCAATACCGATCAGAGCATCGAAAGCATATCCTTTTCGGTCGGCTATGAATCTCAGCGAAGCTTTTTCAGAAAATTCAAGGACAAGACCGGCATGACTCCGGGTGAGTGGCGCACCGCCGGACGACGTGAGCAGTGAAGCATTCTCTCAAAATCCTTTGCTTTTGTGCATCAAAAAATACTTGCAAAATTCATATTTATGTGATATAATATAAGTACAGATGGGGATGACAGCAATGGAAAATACCTTGTCCTATGAGCTCGACGCGGCAGGCACCGATCCCGAGCTCGACAACGCCTGCAAACAGCTTCTCGCCGAGAAGGTCATACTTGCATGGATAATGCACTCCTGCCTCGATGAATACAAGGACATCGAGGTAAATGAGATCGTCGAGAAGTATATCGAAGGCACGCCCGAGATCGGCTCGGTCGGCGTTATGCCCGAGCAGACCAACCGAAAAATAAGCGGACTCAGCGGCGAGGGCGCATCGATAAACGAGGGGCTCGTTCGATATGATATCAGATTCTACGCACTTGCTCCGCACGGAGATGAGCTGATAAAGCTTATCATAAATATCGAGGCGCAGAATAAGTACCATAATTCGTATCCGCTTATCACTCGTGCGATCTATTATCTCAGCCGCATGATCTCGGCGCAGCACGGCACCGAATTCGATCATTCGCGCTACGGCGATATCAAAAAGGTCTATTCGGTCTGGATCTGCACCGATCCGCCAAAGGAGCGCGAAAATACTATAGTCAAATATCGTATGGCAGAGGAACAAATGATCGGAGACGTAAAGGAAAAGCCCGAAAATTACGATCTCATGACCGCGATAATCATCTGCCTGAGCGAAAAGGTTGACCTTGAGAAAAACAATATTCTTAAGCTGCTCGGTGTCCTGTTGTCAAACACCATGGATGCCGGTTCAAAAAAGCATATCCTGACCGGAGATTTCGATATCCCGATGTCGGATGAATTTGATGATGAGGTGGAAAAAATGTGTAATGTCAGTGCCGGTATTATCGAAAAAAGCATAGCTAAGGGCTGGAAAATCGGTCTCGAAAAGGGACTGGCAGAAGGGCTTGAAAAGGGACTTACGGAAGGACGCGAAAAGGGACACAATGAAGGTTTACAGAAGGGACGCGAAGAACGTACCTTCGAGCTTCTTAGTGCCTTGATCTCGAATACCTCCTTTACCTTCGAGCAGGCCGCCGCAAGTCTCGACATCCCAAGCTCGGAATGGGACAAATACAAAAAGCTGATTGAACAGGAATGATCGATCACATGACGCGCTGTCAGGGTCTTTTTAGACCCTGACATTTTTATATAAAAAGGGATCGCTTTTTCACAGCGATCCCTTCTAGCATTATCCGCTCAATTATTTTAATACGCCTTGCCCCAGAAGACGAGCTGCTTTGCGGGCTTGCCGCAGCATACACAGGTATCGGAGATATGCTCCTGATCGAGCGGTACACAGCGCGAACCGACTCCGGTAGCCTCCTTGACCTTATCCTCGCATTCGGGATCTCCGCACCACATAGCGCGGACGA
>CAYRKS010000100.1:0-7017 GCA_964424855.1 uncultured Lachnospiraceae bacterium | reverse complement strand
GAAGCCTGATATCTGTCCCTTGCATACCGGAGCGATTACCGAGGTGTGACGGAATTCCTCTCTCGAGTGGATGTTCGAAAGATGTACCTCGATTACCGGGAGCTTTATCGCGGCGATGGCATCGCGGATCGCGATTGAATAGTGCGTGTAGGCACCTGCGTTAAGGATGATCGCCGAATATTCACCGCGCGCGGCGTGAAGCTTGTCGATAAGCTCGCCCTCGTGATTGGACTGAAAGAAATCAAGCGTTGCGCCGAGCTTTTCGCCCTCTGCGGCAAGCGCGGAATTTATCGATGCGAGCGACTCGTTTCCGTATATCCCCGGCTCACGCTCACCGAGAAGATTCAGATTCGGGCCGTTCATTACCAGAATTTTCATTTTTATTTCGTACCCTTCCCTTTTATATCAAAGCAGCGATTCGTAGCAGTCCTTCATGGTCTTCGCGTCCTCCGCCATCGTTCCCGCCGACTCGGAAATTATCCTCGGAGCAACTCCCTCGCGGATTATCGCCTCCATGAGCGGCTCAAACGGCGGCTCAAAGCCCTCGTCGGCAAAGCGAACGTGCTTTTTCTCGCCCGATTTCGTATATTCGATCTTAGAAAAATGACAGTGCAGATTTTTTGCATATTCGTCGCCGAGACGATTTCCGATCTTGTCAAAGACCGCGCGGTAATCATCGACCGTCACGAAAACACCGCCGCACCCGGTCGGCTCGTTTATATCAAAAATAAAGCCTGTCGCTCAGCTTGCAAAGGGTTATGACCTCCTCGAGCGTTCCGAGCTGATTGAGCTTTCCCATCGTCTCGAGTCCGATGTGAACGTCGGTTTCGACCGTCTCGAGCAGCTTTGTCAGAGTGTCCGACGCATATTCCATCGCCTGCTCACGGGTGATCTTACCCGCGCTTCCGGTGTGTACGACGACCGTATCCGCACCGAGAAATTCGGCGGCGCGAACGCTCTTTTCAATATAATTTATGCTGTTCAGCCGCTTTTCAAGCTCAACGCTCGAGAGCGAGATGAAATAGGGCGCGTGAAGGCTCATCAGTATCCCGTACTTTTTTGCCTCCTCGCCGACCTTTCGAAGCGATGCCTCACCTGCGGTGAGACCGTTTCCCGCCTGATATTCGTATGCGTCGAGACCGCGCGCGGCAAGCCACGCCGGAGCCTCATAGGTGTGCTTTTTCCCCTCGGCGTAAAAGCTCTCGGAGTTTCCTCCCGTGCCGAAGGCCGCTCTGTTTGTGATCATATATTTTTTGCCGCCCTTAAGCGCGGACTCCTTTTTTAATTTATTCGTTTATGATTTTTGTGCATTTTCCGTCGTATACGAGATACGAGCCGATCAGCTCCGCTCCGCGCTCCTGTGCCATCTGAGCCAGCTCACCGTCAAGCACTCGATCGTAATACGACGGGAGCGAGCCGCTCATCGTGTGATTGTGCGCCGAGATCAGGTACCGAGGCATAGCCGCGTCAAGCTCAAGCGCGATATCGTTGAGATTTATTCGGCAGTCGGCATTCGTCCCCGCGATTTTGACGCTTTTTATCACCTGACGCTTTTCGTTCAGGAGTATAACAAGACTCGTTTCGCGAAGCTTCCCCTGAAATTCGAGCGAAAGATATTCGCGTATCCGCTCCTCGGTAGTGCAGGAGCGGAGCCGATTCTTCGTCGGATGTGCCAGCAGCTCCGACATTTCAAGCACGAGCTTAAGATTGTGTACGGTGCGCATACCCACGCCCTTGACCGCCAAAAGCTCACTCGGTGACGCAAGAAATACCGCGCGTACCGAGCCGAAGGTCGCGATAAGCTCCTTCGAAAGCGAGTAGGTGTCGCGCCTCGGGATCGAGGAATACAGCACCATTTCGAGCAGTCGCTCGGGAGATATCTCATTCGGGCGGCTGTTCATAAGAGTCTCAAACATTCTCGCACGATGTCCGGAAAAATCCTGTCCCGCGGGTCTCTTTTTGCCCGCTCTGTCATTCGCCGTTTTTTCTTCGATCCGATTGATCATGTTGTCTTCCATGACCGTGCTTCTCCCATTTGCTGTGAATTTTTTTATTTGCTTATCGCCTCAAAGGCAGCTTGGCAGGCATTTTCATCGGGAAGCATCCCCGTCCACCACTCGAAGGCGAGCGCACCCTGATAAATGAGCATCCAAAGTCCGCTCATTGCCGCAAGGTGCTTTTCTCTCGCGCGGCAAAGAAGCTCGGTGTCGAGCGGGTTGTATACCGCATCGATGACCACTCCGTCCGAGCATATCCCATCGAGAAAATCAAGCGAGTTGAAGCTCGGCTTTCCGGTCATTCCGAGTGCGGTGCAGTTTACCACAAGCTCTGCTCCGCGCGAATATTCGATAAGATTCTCGTCCGAAAGCTCTGCGCATTCACCGCAGCCGAGCATTCTAACAAGCTCCTTTGCGCCGTCGAGCGTGCGATTAAGTATCGTTAGCCTTGCCCCGGCAAGCGAAAGCGACATCGCGGCTGATCTCGCCGCGCCTCCCGCACCGAGCAGCAGCACTCGCTTGCCCGAAACGCTCTCTCCGAGCGCACGCTTTGCCGTGAGGATTATCCCGCCGCCGTCGGTGGTCGTGCAGTCGAGCCGCGCTTTGCTCTCGCGGCGTATCGCGACCGTGTTTACCGAACGAAGCAGTCTCGCCTCGTCGGTCAGACTGTCGGCAAGCTCCGACATATCGGTTTTTAGCGGCATCGTGCAGTTGAAGCCCGAATATCCCTCGGCGATAAGACGCTCGACCGTCGGCTTCAGGCTCTCGCAGTCGGTCTCGATCCTCTCATAGCTGAAATCGGTGAGTCCCGCCGCCCTTGCAAAGCCGCATTGGAGCATCGGAGAACGGCTGTGCGCTATCGGAGTACCGAGCACCGCATACTTCTTCGGTGATGTATCGGAATTTGAATTTTCCGCCATAAATTTTAAGCATTCCTTTCCGCTCTAAAAAGAGCCTGCCCGCTTTTAGGCATATTTTGTGCCGTGAGCTTGTTCGACGATACGAGCCTACCGCTTTATCGGTTTTTCGGCTTGTCCGCCATTACGTTCGGCGCGACATTTGGCTGCCCGTTTGCCGCCTGAGGCGGAGTGCGCTTCACGGTGATTTTTATCTTGTAAAAATCAAGCATATCCTTGAGACCCTCGCCGATCTCCTCGATCGAGAAATCCGCCGCCTCAAGCTCCTCCTTGTCGAGCAGCGAGATGCGGTTGTAAAATTCGAGTCCGATGCGAACATAGTAGGTCTTAGCCTTATCGAACATATCGAATAGCAGATTCTCCGCAGTATTTATCTTACGCTCCTCGACGAGCTGACGCATACGCATGAGCACAATGTACGGCTCACTGCCCTCGGGAAACTTTCCGTCCGGGATCGCCGCCTCGTCCTCCTTGAACATCATTTTGATCATAGCTAAGGTAAGCTGTGTAAACTGATTCATTTAATTCTCCTTGTTTCTCTTGTGATAAAGTCTCAGAAAGGGCTTTTCAAGCAGTCGCTTGAATCTGAAAAACGGCGTTTTTTTATCCTTTATCGGCGGTACCAAAAAGGATCGCATCCCACAGCGCGTCGCCGCCCAAACATCGGTGAAGAGCTGATCTCCGACAGCGGCGGTATTGCTCGTGTCGGTCTTCATATGCTCCATCGCCTCGAGCATGAATTTTCGCGAAGGCTTTTTTGCATCGGCATGGAAATAACAGCCGAGCCCCTCGCAAAAGCGTTCCACGCGCTCCGAATGATTGTTCGAAACGAACGCCGTTTGTATCCCCTTCGAATGAAGCTCATCGAGCCAATTTTTGACCCGCTTGGTCGGGATCGGATCATCATAGGTGACGAGCGTGTTGTCTATATCGAGTATCAGAGCCTTTATCCCCTCCGACAAAAGCCGTTCGGGCGTGAGCTCATACACATTTTCAAATATTCCATCGGGCAAAAAGGTTTCGAACATATCCACTCCAAAAATTCAAATTTTTATTCCGAGTATATTATATCATATTTTTCTCAATTTATCAAGGGCTTTTTCAAAAATATCAGAAAAATTAAACATAAATTTACGGGAGAGGAAAAGCTCCTCTCCCGTAAATTTTATTTGCAAAGCGAACGAACGTATTCCGCAGTCCTTGCGGCGTATTTTGCCGCGTCGAACATAAGCTCGGACGGCAGATTTCTGAGCCAGCCGAAGACCTCGAGCGTGAGATCACCGTCATAGCCCTTTGCCTTCAGTGCCGAGCCGACCGCCTTCCAGTCAATCCTTCCCGAGAAGGGCAGCAAATGCTCATCCGAGCAGAAATTGTTGTCCTGAACGTGGAGCGCACAGAGCATACCGTCCTCCATGCCGAGAACGAAATCCTGCGGCTTTGTACCGGTTATTGCCGCGTGTCCGAGGTCTATGCAGCAGGTGAAATTATCGCGTCCCAGCTCATTCACCATCTTGCAGAGCAGGTCGGGCTTTCCGAGGATACCGACGATGCCGCTTTGAGTGTGTGTGAAAAGATTTTCGACCGCTATCTTTATTCCCGCCTTTTTACAGGTCGGAATGAGACTGCGGTAATATCCGAGATTGTACTCGAAAAGATCGACACCCTCGGGCACATTCAAACAATGAACGATCGTCTGCTCCGCACCGAGTATCGCCGCGGACTCGACCGAACGCAGCAGCGCGACATACTTCGGGTTGCTCTCGTCAAATGCCTCTCCGTATCTTACATCAAACGGCGCATGGGTCTGATTGCAGACGATCCCCGCCGCGTCGAGCTTCTTGCGAAAGCCGTTTGCGTAGTCGATATAGTCCTCGCCCAGCGCGTCTGCCGCCTTTGCTCTCCAGTAATAAGAGAAGTCGATGGCATCGAAGCCCGCCTCGGCTATCGCCTTTATCGTGTAGTCATCGCCGAGCTTTTCTCTGAAGCAGTAGCTTTCAATTGAGATTTTCATAATGATCGCATCCTTTTATAAAAATTGTTTTATATACCACTTGACAATCGATCGCCGATGTGGTATAATATTATTCTGAAATTCCACATCAGATTTAGAATCCGATTCTAAATTTCCACGCAAATATTATATCACAAAAGGATTGATTTGTCAATATGAAAATGCAAAACAGCTCGGTCCTCGCGGCAATTTCTCAGCGAAGACCGCTTTTGACAAGGGTCGAAGCGCAGATCGCCGATTTTATCGCCTCAGATCCGAAATCGGTGCTTTCAATGTCTGCCGCCGAGCTTGCGGCAAACGCGGGAACCGTCGGCTCGGCTGTGGTGCGCTGCTGCCGTTCGCTCGGCTTTAACGGCTACAAGGAATTAAAGCTGGCTCTCGCGGTAGAGCTGTCGAAAAACACCGCATCGGGCTACACTCCTTATATAGACCCCGAGGATTCCTCCTTCGAAATGCTTGACAAGGTTTTCGCCGCAGGAGTAAAGACTCTGAACGATACCGCCGCCTCGATCGACCGCAAATGCTTTTCGAGGGCTGTAGATGCCCTTGCAAATGCAAAGCGGATATATGTCTACGGTATCGGAACCTCATCGCCGCTCGTTTCGGATCTCGCCTATCGGCTGATGCAGATCGGCTGCCCCGCGCTCGGAGTTACCGATGTCCCCTCAATGGCTATATCCACGCTGAACATCGAGCCGGGCGATGCCGCGGTCGCGATATCTCACTCGGGAAGGACGGTCGCCACGGTCGATACCATCGAACGCGCAAAGGCTCGGGGAGCGGCGACGATCTGCCTTACCAGTGCGCCCGAGAGTCGAATAACACGTGTCTGCGAGCTTCCGCTCGTTATCTCGACCGATGAGATACGCTATCCGATCGAAGCGATATCGGCGCGCATAGCACACATCTGCCTTATCGATTCGCTCGTCACGGCTATCTCGGCGAGAGATTACGAAAAGGCTACCGAGCGTTCGCGGCTCTCGCACGAGCTGATCGAAAAGACGATACGCGGTTAAAGCCCACCGACAAAACATCCGCAAATGACAAAATACGAAAAAGGAACTGACATAAACAATGAAAAAAAGCAGAAAAGCTATCATCTTTGCGATATGCTATATCGCGTACACCTCGATCTACATCGCGCGTCTGAATCTCTCGATGGCATCGCCCGGACTCATGGAGGACGGTATCCTCACAAAGGCGCAGATCGGAATCCTCGGAAGCGTCTTCTCGGTGATCTACGCCTCGGGTCGTCTGATAAACGGTCGGCTCGCTGACAATCAGCCGCCCTATCGAATGATCTGCACGGGTCTGATTTTAGCAGGTGCGGCAAACCTGACCTTCGGAGCCTTTCCGCCCTTTGTCGGGATGGTGCTGCTCTGGTCGCTCAACGCACTCGCACAGTCCATGCTTTGGAGCTCGATACTCTGCGTGCTTTCGACTATCCACGATGAAGCCGAGGCAAAAAAGCGCACATCTCTTATGGTGACCTCGGTCGCCTTCGGAAACATCGCGGGAATACTCGTCAGCACCGCGATAATCTCAAATATCGGTCTTAATTTCGCCTTCCTTATCCCCGGCGGCTTTACGATAATAATGGGCGCGGCGGTATTCGCTTCGATACATAAGATACCCGCTCCGTCGTGCGGCGAAAAGGACGGAAAGCCCTCGAAGGGCTCGGCTCTCAGCCCCAAAAAACGCCGTGAGCTCTTGATAAATCTAATCCCCGCGCTGCTCCACGGAGTCATGAAGGACAACATAAGTCTCTGGATGACCGTATATTTCGTTGACACCTTCGGTATCGATCTCGAAAGCTCGGCGTATTTCGTGCTGTTCATACCGGCGGTCGGCTTTGTCGGTCGTATGCTCTATCCCATGCTCTACAAGCTCTGCCGCGAAAACGAATCTCTCGTCTCGACTATCGGCTTTGCGGTCTGCCTTGCCTCGGCTCTTCCGCTCTGCATCGGAGTCGGTTCACCGAGCCTTGCGATGCTGCTGCTCGGACTCATCTATGCGGCGGTATCGATAATAAACACCGGCTTCCTTTCGATCTACCCGCTCCACTTCGTAAATGAAGGACGTGTCGCAACGG
>CAYRKS010000099.1:0-7138 GCA_964424855.1 uncultured Lachnospiraceae bacterium | reverse complement strand
ACCCGCGCAATGATGCGCATAGATATCTCGCGCGACCTTTCGGTAAAGCTCGAGAGCTTCACCTTCAAATACCGTTTCTCGGCTCTCCCCTTCGGCGAGCCGGACAGTCACCACAGCTGGCACAGCTTCGTCTACACCGACGAGGACATGAATTCAAAGCCCTCGCTCACCTTCAGAGGCAATGTTCCCTCAAAGATGAAGCTCGAGGGCTGCACCGCATATGTCAGCGAAATACGCCTTCCGAGCGGTCAGACGATATCATATCCGCTATCAAGCTTCACCGACAGATCCCCCGAGGACGAATTTGCCGAGCTTGAGCGTTTGGTAAAGCAGCAGCCGCTTGCCGATGTCTCCCGCCCGAGCGGTGTATCTCAGCCGACCGAGACCGCGAAAACGACCAAGCCGCCGCAAAGAGTCTCCGAGCCGACCGCACCGAGCAGTACCGCACCGAAAAAGCGAAGGCTCAGCACCGGAAAGCTCGCCGCGATACTCACAGTGCTATTCTTCTCGATCATCGTCGAGGCGGTCGCGGGAGTCTACATATTCAACTACACCGACGCAAAAAAGGCGGCAGAGCTTCTCATGGAGCAAAACCGCTGGAACGAGGCTTACAAGCTGATCCTCGACAAGGGCTATAACGGGCTGCTCCAGCAGATATGCGAACGCGCCTCGGTCTATTTCGCCGAGGAGGGCGACCTTGAAAGCTCCTATGTCTACGCCTGCGCCGCGCCCGAAAAATTCACCGACAGCATAATAAATTACGCCGCCGAAAGCGTTATCGATGCGGCGACCGGTGAAATAAACGAAAACGCCTACCGCGTTGCGAAGATGGCGGCGGACGACGGAAAATTCTCGGATATAATCCACTCGATGACCTCCCTTCTCGAAAAGAAGGAGGACTATCCGAACGCACTGCGCGTTGCGAGTGAGCTTCGCGGCGACAACGACCGCTCGAGGACCGAGCAGACGATCTTCTCGGACGCGATAAAATATTATCTCTCGGAGCATCGCTTCGAATCGCTCGTGACCTTCATCGGTGAGCTTGAGAATGTCTCGACCTTCAATGTTACCGACAGCGAGATCGCCGAGGAGATAACGAATTACGCAAGACAGAGCGGAGACAGCTCGGGGCTTATCTACTTCTCGACCCTTTATCCCGAGCTTATCGATCTCGGAAGCATCGATGCTTCTATCAAAAGCGATGACAGCGGAGTACATTCGGCTCTCGGAGTTATTTGGAACCTGCTCGACACCGAGCAAAAGCGCAGCTATCACAACCGAAGGCTCGCGCTTTCCAAGGAGCTTTTCGTGATCGACGGCGGAAAGCTCGAGGGCTATGATGTCACTGATGCCGTATCGGTCGCGACCAACGAATTCCACACGATAGTCCTTCACAAATCCGGCAAGGTCAGCCTGATAAGCACCCGCTATGACCTCGGCGAGACCCTGCCCGACACCGACGATATAATCCAGATCGAGGCGGGCAGCCGCCATTCGGTGTTGCTCCATTCAAACGGAAGGGTCAGCGCGACCGGCGACAACACCTACGGTCAGTGCGACACCTCGAGCTGGACTGACATTGCCGCAGTCGCCGCCGGAGACAACTTCACGATCGGACTCAAGATAAACGGAACGCTCGTTGCCTGCGGATCGAACTCGGCGGGTCAGTGCAATGTGAACGGCTACAACAATGTCGCCGCGATAGCCGCAGGCTCGCAAACGACCGTACTGCTCTTCTCGGACGGAACGGTGAGCCTTGTCGGATACCGCTCGTTCGGACTCTCGGGCGTTGAAGCTCAGAGCAATGTCGCAAAGATCAGAGCCGGCGGAGCGACCGTGGTCATCCAGAAAAAGAACGGCAGCTTCGAGCTTTTTGACGGCTCGCAGTCGGGAGACCCCGGAAGCATCGCCTCGTGGCAGAGCATAACCGACTTTGCCGTCGGAACGGCCTGCATCGCCGCGGTCGATCAAAACGGCAAGCTCTACACCTCCGGAAGCTGTGTCCCGCGAACCGACATAGTACAGGGATAAACATCAAAGGAAAAAACAATGAATTCTGAACCAAATCTTTCATCGGCTGAGAGTGAAACAGACTCCTCAGCCGCCGCGGTCGAAACAGTGACCGACGGCACTACCGAAGCCGAGGCTTCCGACACGGAGGCAACCGCTCTCGACTCGGACAGCTCCGAGCTTGAGGAATACGAAAGCACCATAGAATCGTCGGATGTGATCGATGAATCTATTCCGACAAGCAAAAAAAGCCTATGGAGCCGACTTAAGCTTATCATCATCCCGGTCGCACTCATACTCCTTATCCTGATCGGAACGCTTATTCGGATCGTCATCCCCTTCAAATCGGAGCTGGGACAAGAGCCGAAGGCAAGCTTCCCGAGCTTTCTCGTAAGCCTCGACACCTCGGCGGTAGACGGCTCGACCCTCGGCGAATACACCGTCCCCGCGAAAATATTCGGAGTATTCGACACAGAGCTGAAGCTTCGGGTCGTTGACACGACACCTCCGAGCGTGACTCTGCGAGTCCCGACCGTAATGTCGGGCGAAGAAAATGTCAGCCCCGAGGATTTCGTCGCGGATTTTTATGACGAGCAGAGCGTTGAATTTTCCTTCGCCTCGACTCCGAGCTTTTCGAGCGAAACGACCTCGGTCGTTCTGCTTGCCGTCGATGAATCGGGAAACACCGCAAGGCTGAACGCGGACTGCATCGTATCCGACAAGCTTTCGGGTATCACCTTCGAGCTCGGCACCTCGAGCGAGACAATACTTTCGGAGCTTTCGAGCCTCATCGGCGCAGAGCCGTCCGGGATCGGCGGTCTCGATGCCAAAGCACTAGGACAGCAATTTATCCGCGCCGAGGGTGCTACTCTCACTCTTTTCACGATAGGCATAGTCGATACTACCGCTCCAAGCGGTGAGCCGAACGATCTCGACCTTCTGATCGGCACACGACTCATAGACAAGCAGCTTTCCTCGCTCGTTAAGGATGCCTTCGATGAATCGCCGCTCGAATACAGCTTTTACTCCGAGCCCGACTGGGACAAGCCGGGCAAGCAGACCGCAGGAGTCAGAGTCACCGACCAAAGCGGAAACAGCCTCGAGCTTGAAGCAAAGCTGAGCATACACGACATCCCCACGGATATCACCATGGAGGCGGGCAGCACCACCGAAGACCTCGAAAAGCAGCTCTTTGCCGCCTGCCCCGATTCTCATCCCGAGCTTATCGGCGACGAGCTTCGTTACAAGACCATCGGAGAATATTACTACCTCCTTCGCGGAGAATACAGCGATATCACGATAAGCGTCAAGGTCGAGGACACGATCCCGCCCGTGATCACCGCCAAGGATCTCACGACCGACCGCGGAGCACTTCCCTATCCCGGCAGCTTTATCGAAAGCTGCGAGGACGCGACCGCCGTCAGCTTCAGCTATGAGACCGAGCCTAACGTCAGCTCGACCGGAGATCGGAGCGTCACAATCATTGCGACCGATGCCGCCGGAAACGAAGCTCGCATCTCGGCAACGCTCACGATCATCGCCGACACCCAGCCTCCCGTTATAAGCGGTGTCAAAAACATCTACGCCTATGAGGGCGACACGATATCCTACCGCTCGGGTGTTTCGGCAATCGATGCCTCGGACGGCAGAGTCACGGTCTATGTCGATTCCTCTCAGGTAAAGACCTCGACTGCGGGAACCTATGTCGTAACCTATCGCGCGACCGATTCGAGCGGAAACACCGCCAACGCGAGTGCATATGTTTACATCCGCCGCGTGACACAGGAAACTCTCGACTCCTACGCAGATGAGATACTCGATGAGATACTCACCTACGGCATGACCGAGCGCGAAAAGGCGAAGGCTATTTACGACTGGTGCCGCGACAATCTCAAATATTCGACCGTAACGAGCCATCTCATGGGGCTTTATTACAAGGCGGCGTATTCGGGCTATCGTCTCCACTACGGAAACTGCTACACCTACTACGCGGTCGCACGTTCGCTCCTGACCCGCGCCGGGATCACAAATCAGATGATCCAGAGAAACAATCCGTCAAAGCCGCACTATTGGAACCTCGTAAAGATCGACGGTAGCTGGTATCATTTCGACACCTGCCCGCAGCCCTATCCCAACAATGACGGCTGCTTCCTCCTGACCGACTCGGAGGTCGCGGCTTATTCCAAGAACAAGGAGGAGGGCTATTACAGCTTCGCAAAGGGTGTTTATCCCGCGACTCCGTGATCGCCTCTCCACCCGTAAAGCTCTCGAAAGAACAGAAAGGATGCCTTAAATAAAGGCAAAAAACAAAATGAAAGCTATACTCCCACTTTTGCTGATACTCGCACTCACCCTCGCCTCCTGCGGCGAACCGACGCAAAATAACGATCTGACCGTCGGCGAAAACGATCAGGGTATCGTCTCCTCGTCAAACGACGATGCTTCCTCCGATACCAAGGATCCAAACGCAGTGGTCATCGATATCCCCGCCGATACCAAGGACTCCGCAGTGGTCATCGAGCTTCCGAAGAGTGAATACGAATGCAAGCTCGACAACGGCGTAAATATCACTCTCGGCTCGAATGCCGATGAGGCGGTAAAGGCTCTCACCGATGCGCTCGGCGAAGCCCTCGATTTCATGGAGGCTCCGAGCTGTGTACACCCCGGTAACGACAAGGTCTACACCTTCGAGGGCTTCACGGTCACGACCTCGCCCGATGCAAACGGCGATGAATATGTCGCGGAGCTTTCCTTTCTCTCGGATTCGGTCGGCTTTGATAACGGTATCATGATCGGCTCGTCCGAGTCGGATGTCACCGCAAGCTTCGGAAGCGAATTCGAAGAGAGCTTCGGCGTTCGCAAATACTCGCTCGACGGCGCGACCCTCACGATAATCTTCAGCGACGATGCGGTCTCGGCAATGAGCGTTTCGGCTGAGTGAAGCAAGACCGACATCCTTTTTTGCAAGGACAACTTAACAAAGAAAATCCTCCGAAGGGATCACCTCGGAGGATTTTTATATTATTCGGTTTATTCGATGATCTCGCCCTCGAATTTCGGGTGGCAGACAAGCTCGCCGTTTTCGGCATCGATCACCAGCGTTGCTCCGACCGTGAGATCACCGCGCAGTATCTCCTTTGCAATGAGCGTCTCGGCACTGCCCTGAAGATATCTTCTCAGCGGTCTTGCACCGTAGATCGGATCGTAGCCGCGCTCGATGATCAGCGACTTTGCCGCATCGCTCACCTCAAGTCCGAGTCCGCCGTCCGCAGAACGCTCGGCAAGACGCTTTCTCAGTCCCGCAAGCAGATTGTCGATGATACCGCCGAGATTGTCCTTGGTCAGCGGCTTGAACATTATTATCTCATCGAGACGGTTGAGAAATTCGGGTCTGAACGAAGCTCTGAGCTCGGTCATGACCTTAGAACGCGCCTCTTCGGATATCTCGCCGCTCTCGCTTATACCGTCGAGAAGGTAGGAGCTTCCGAGATTCGACGTGAGGATTATTATCGTGTTCTTGAAATCGACCGTGCGTCCCTGACTGTCGGTTATGCGTCCGTCATCGAGTATCTGAAGAAGGATGTTGAAGACATCTGGATGCGCCTTTTCCACCTCATCGAAAAGCACGACGCTGTAGGGGTGCCGTCTGACCGCCTCGGTGAGCTGGCCGCCCTCATCGTAGCCGACATATCCGGGAGGTGCGCCGATAAGTCTCGATACGCTGAATTTTTCCATCTACTCGGTCATATCGATGCGGACGAGATTGTGTTCATCGTCAAACAGGCACTCGGCGAGAGCTTTTGCAAGCTCGGTCTTTCCGACACCGGTCGGACCGAGGAAGAAGAAGCTGCCGATCGGACGGTTCGGGTCGGATATTCCCGCACGCGAACGCTGTATCGCCTCGCTGACCAGCTTTACCGCCTCGTTCTGACCGATCACACGCTTGTGAAGGATATCCTCAAGGTGCAGGAGCTTTTCGCGCTCGCCCTCGACCAGCTTTGACACCGGTATACCCGTCCATCTTGCGACTATCGAAGCGATCTCCTCATCGGTAACGGTCGAGCGGACGAGATTGGTCTCGCTCTGACGCTCCGAATTCTTCTCGGCATCCTCGAGCTTCTTTTGGAGTGCCGGAAGCTCGGAGTACTTGAGCCTTGCCGCCTTTTCGTATTCTCCGGCAAGCTGCGCCTGCTCGATCTCGCCGTTCATATGCTCGATCTCGCCCTTGAGTCGTTTGACCTCCTCGGCAGCGTTCTTTTCGGACTCCCAGCGAGCCTTCATCTCGTTGAATTTGTCCTTCTTTTCGGCAAGCTCCGCAGAGAGCTTTGCGAGTCGGTCGCGGCTCAGCTTGTCCTCCTCCTTCTTGAGCGACATCTCCTCGATCTCGAGCTGCATTATGTCGCGGCGGATGTCATCAAGCTCGGAGGGCATCGAATCGATCTCGGTGCGGATCAGCGCACAGGCCTCGTCCACGAGGTCTATCGCCTTGTCGGGCAGGAAGCGGTCGGTTATATAGCGGTGCGAGAGCGTTGCGGCGGCGACCAGAGCGTTGTCGTGTATCTTTACGCCGTGGAATATCTCATAGCGATCCTTAAGTCCGCGAAGGATCGAGATCGTGTCCTCGACTGTCGGCTCCTCGACCATGACCGGCTGGAATCGACGCTCGAGCGCGGCATCCTTTTCGATATATTTGCGGTATTCGTCGAGGGTAGTCGCGCCTATGCAGTGCAGCTCGCCGCGCGCCAGCATGGGCTTTAGAAGATTTCCGGCATCCATCGAGCCCTCGGTCTTGCCCGCACCGACTATCGTGTGAAGCTCATCGATGAAGAGTATTATCTTTCCCTCGGATTTCTTGACCTCGTTGAGGACTGCCTTCAAACGCTCCTCGAATTCGCCGCGGTACTTTGCACCCGCAACGAGTGCGCCCATGTCGAGCGAGAAGACGGTCTTGTCCTTGAGTCCCTCGGGGACATCTCCGCGAACTATACGCTGTGCCAGACCCTCGGCTATCGCCGTTTTACCGACACCCGGTTCACCGATCAGCACGGGATTGTTTTTCGTTTTGCGCGAGAGTATGCGAATGACATTTCTTTTCTCCTCGTCACGTCGGATGACCGGATCGAGCTTC
>CAYRKS010000098.1:0-7290 GCA_964424855.1 uncultured Lachnospiraceae bacterium | reverse complement strand
CATTCGTCGAGCTTGAAGCCGTCGATCCCCGCATCCACCAAAAGCGTTCTGTGATAGTCGGCAAATATCTTTCTGGCTTCCTTCGTCGCAAAGTCCGGAACAACTCCGCCCCAGACCTGATCGTTTCCGCTGTGCTTCGCAAGCTCGTCGTGTATCGGAGACGACGGATGACAGAATGCGTGCTCCCAAAGACTAAGATGAAAGCCCTTTTCCTTCAGCTCGTCGATCATTCCATGCGGATCGGGATATCTCTCGCTCCATACATACGAGCAGGAATAGGTTTGCGTCTGCCAGCCCGGCTCAAGACCCAGTATGTCGCACGGAATGTCGTTATCGCGGAAATAATTCGCCATTCCGAGTACCTGCTCCTGCGTCCATTTGCTGCAGCAGCGGTAAAGTACACCGAGTCCCCATTCGGGTACATCGCAGCCGCCGCCCGAAAGCATATTGTACTGAGAAACGATATCGGTTATCCTCTCGCCCTCTATAATGTAAACATCAATGCCCTGCGCACCCGGGATCAAAACGTTCATGTAAAGCTCGCTCGCATCGCGTACCGCGTAAAGCTCGTCGGTCGAGGTCATTACCTTGCTCTCTCCCTCGCTCTTTGCTGTCGATGCCTTGTTCTTGACCACACCGCAGTATACCTCGATGATACGCGCCGTGTCAAAATACATTCCGTATCCCTTGTTCGTGACAAAGAAGGGCGCGGGAGCATGGCTGTCTCCGTTCGCCACCACCGGATCGGCAGTCGGATTCAGCCTCATCCTCCTCATGCGATGGTTAAACTGCTTGAGCTGTAAGCCCAAGCCGTAAACCTGTGCGTCGCTCTCAAGCGGAAATTCGAGCAAAAAGCCCCGCGCCGTCTGCTTTGCGCTGATCTTCGATATCGGATATGAAACCTCAGTCTCCGTGTAATTGAAGCCTCGGCAGAATGCCGAGGGTACGAGCTTCTCGGGAGCTCCGAATGTGAACCTTTTCATGATACTGACCATAGCATCTTGCACACGATCCTCTGATCAAGGCAAGTGCTTCCTTTCTGTTATCTTTTAAGCCTGATTTGCCGCAATCGCAATCTTAAAATTTTGTTATGTACTCGTATATCTCCTTAGCCACCGACTCGGGAGTCGAGTTCGCAAATCGATATATCACCTTTATGCCGGACTCCTTGACCTCGCAGGGAATGCCGCGGTCGCTTCCGTCACCGACTATACGATAGGCGTTTTCGATCCGCTTGCGCTTCTCCTCCTCGGAAAGCTCCGAGCTCATTATCGCCTCAAGCATATGTGCCTGCTCGGGACGATCAAAAAAATCAAACGCCGCCGCACAACTCACAATGTATACCGCATGAGTCGCGACCCTCGACACCGCCTCGATGTCTATGTCGCCCTCGCACCATATGAAGCCGTCGCTCCTTGTCTCGATCAGATCGGCTATTATCATCGGAGTCATCTCGCGAACTATCGCCCGCTCCCAGCTTCTCGCATCCTCGACCTCGAGCGCAAAATAATCCTCGACCTCGCGGCAGAGTGCCGGCTGATAC
Source organism: uncultured Lachnospiraceae bacterium (assembly GCA_964424855.1). Classification (GTDB taxonomy): domain Bacteria; phylum Bacillota; class Clostridia; order Oscillospirales; family CAG-272; genus Flemingiibacterium. The sequence continues at coordinate 5,747 of CAYRKS010000098.1, read as the reverse complement.
TCGGGAACGGCGGCATTCACATATCGTTCCCGCTCGTCGGTGTGATAAATGACTCCGCCATATAAACGCTGTAGGGCATTCGCCGCCGTGGTTTTCCCGCTCCCGAGTATGAAGCAGACCTTCGAAAGCTTTGCCCGCAATATGTTGTCCGTGATCTCCATGAAAGCTTACCGCTTCGAAGCCTCGACCGCCGAGAACAGACTCCTCAGTCTTATCTTTACCGCACCGAGATTGGTTATCTCGTCTATCTTTATCTGCGTGTAGATCTTCCCCTCGCGCTCGAGTATCTCGCGAACCTCGTCGGTCGTTATCGCGTCAACTCCGCAGCCGAAGGATACCAGCTGAACAAGATTCATGTCCTCCTGCCCCGCAATGTACTTTGCCGCCGCATAAAGTCGTGAGTGGTAGGTCCACTGATTCAGTACCGTGGTCTTGAACCTCGTAACATTCGAGCTGACCGCATCCTCGGTAACGACTACCGCACCGCATTCGCAAATAAGTCGGTCGATACCGTGATTTATCTCGGGATCGACATGATACGGCCTTCCCGCAAGCACGATTATCGGCATTTTCTTCTCCCGCGCAAGCTTTACATACTCCTCACCCTTCTCGCGTACCGCACGAAGGAAGCTCTCACGCTCGGCATATGCCGCATCGCACGCCTTCGAGACCGCATTCCTGTCAAGCCCGTCGAAATACTTCGAAAGTATCTCGTATATCTTCGACTTGAAATCCTTCGGACGATGGACTCCTATGTAGTCCTTTATGAACTTCGTCTGAGAAAGCCCCGGCACGTTCGCTCCGATGACCTCGGGATAGTAGGCAACGACCGGACAGTTGTAATGGTTGTCGCCCAAGCCCTCGTCAAAGTTGTAGGTCATGCAGGGATAGAATATCGCATCGACCCCCTCCTTGATAAGTGCCTCGATGTGACCGTGAAGCAGCTTCGCAGGGAAGCATACCGTGTCCGAGGGGATCGTCTGCTGACCCGAAATGTAAAGCTTTCGATCGCTTCGCGGTGATACCACCACCTCAAAGCCAAGCTCACTGAAGAATGCGTGCCAGAAGGGCAAAAGCTCGTACATATTGAGTCCCATCGGAAGTCCGATCCGTCCGCGTGACTTCTCGGGCTTCTTGCCGGCATAGGCGTTCAAAAGCCCAAGCTTGTATTCGTAAAGATCGTAATGCTCGCGCTTGTTCTTTCCGAGCGTCGGACGCTCACAGCGGTTTCCGCCGATGAATTTGCGTCCGCCGTCAAAGGTATTCACCGTCAAACGGCAGTGATTCTCGCAAATTCCGCAGGTCGTAACCTTTACCTCATGCTTGAATTCCGAAAGCTTCTTCGCATCGAGCAGCGTCGAAACCACCTCTCCACCGTTCACCGAACGGCTCATGTCTTTGGAATATATCGCCGCGCCGTAGGCTCCCATCAGTCCCGCAATGTCGGGACGCACAACATTTCGCCCGATCTCCTTTTCAAACGCGCGAAGCACCGCGTCGTTAAGGAAGGTTCCGCCCTGTACGACTATATGCTCGCCGAGCTGATCGGCACTCGCCGCTCTGATTACCTTGTACAGCGCGTTCTTTACGACCGAGATCGAAAGTCCCGCCGAGATGTTGTCTACCGTCGCGCCGTCCTTCTGTGCCTGCTTTACCGAGGAGTTCATGAATACCGTGCAGCGTGAGCCGAGATCGACCGGTGCCTTCGCAAAAAGCCCCTCCTTCGCAAAATCGGCTATGTTCTGTCCCAGTGCCCCCGCAAAGGTCTGTAAAAACGATCCGCAGCCCGAGGAGCAAGCCTCATTCAGGAATATGTTGTCGATCGCTCCGTTGCGTATCTTGAAGCACTTTATGTCCTGTCCTCCGATGTCGATTATAAAATCGACCTCGGGCATGAACTTCTTCGCCGCAAAGAAGTGCGCCATAGTCTCAACTATGCCGTAATCCACCGCAAAGGCGTTCTTTACGATCTCCTCGCCGTAGCCCGTGACCGCCGAGGCGGCGATCCTTATGTCGGGATACTTCGCGTAAAATTCGGTCAGAAAATCCTTTATTATCGGTACGGGATTTCCGCTGTTCGAACGATAAAGCGAGTAGAGTATGTCTCGATCCTCGCTCATTACGACCGCCTTTACCGTGGTCGAGCCGGCATCTATTCCGATGTACGCCTTGCCCTTGTAATTCGCAGGATCGATGAATTCAACATGGTCGGCAGCGTGACGCTTCGAAAAATCCTCATATTCGCTCTCGTCGGCAAAAAGAGGCGGACAGGCAAGATATTTTCCCTCTGTGCGATAGCCCTTTATCCGCTTTAAGCCCTCGCCCAGCGTTAGCTGCGCACTTCCGATCTCCGCTCCGAACGCCGCACCCATCGCGACAAAGTAGAGCGAATTGTCGGGACATATTCCGACAAGCCCCAGCGACTTGTCAAACGCCGCGCGAAGTCCGTCCATAAAGGTCAGCGGTCCGCCGAGATATACGACTCTTCCGCTTATCGGTCTTCCCTGCGCAAGACCCGCGATCGTCTGATTCACGACCGCCGTGAAAATGCTCGCCGCAATGTCCTCGCGTCTTGCACCCTGATTTATAAGCGGCTGAATGTCACTCTTGGCAAAAACTCCGCAGCGCGAAGCTATCGTGTATATCTTCTCCGAGCCGTGCGAAAGCTCGTTCAGCTCGTCAGGCGTGACCGCAAGCAGAGTCGCCATCTGGTCGATAAACGCACCCGTTCCGCCCGCGCAGGAGCCGTTCATTCGAACCTCCATCGTGCGGTCGAGATAAAGTATCTTAGCATCCTCTCCGCCAAGCTCGATAACAACATCGGTCTCGGGTATCAGCCGCTTAACCGCAAGACGGGTCGCATAGACCTCCTGCACAAAGCCGATGCCGCTTGCCTCTGCCATTCCCATTCCCGCAGAGCCCGAAATGGAAAGCAGTGCCTCCGATGCTCCGGGTATTTTCATAAGCTCCTCAAGCAGCTCAACCGTCGATTCGGTTATCTGCGCAAAATGCCGCTTGTAGGATTTGTATACTATCTGGTTGTCATCGTCGAGTACTACACACTTTAAGGTCGTAGACCCAACGTCAAGTCCGATCTTCATTTTCAGTAAATCTTCTTCCTTTCCCAAAAATTTTCTTCGAAAAGTCCTTCGCAATGAAAGAGCTACCATATATTATATCACAGTATTATTTTTTGTACAATGGACATAGTGTAAATTTATTTCCGCACTCGCCCCTTTTTGAGGAAATGCCGTTAAAATTCGGATATCTATCCATCCCGCCGTACTGTTAAAAAGCTGTGGATAACCTTAAAATATCCTGATGTAAAATTAAATTCTCAACAGTTCACACATGATATGTAAAATGTTTTCCACAGCAGCATCTGTTGAAACTGTGGAAAACTTAGTTGGCTTGCCATGCCCCTTTTTTGACTTATACAGATATTTTTCGACAAGGATTAAAATCTAAGCTCGCGTGTTTCAAACACGTTCGGTATGATTAAAGTCCTGTGAAAACATTTTTCCACAGCCGCCTTACCAGTACTTCCGATCGAGGCTTCGAAGCTGTATCGATTCCGCAATGTGTATGCTCTTTATCTCCTCGCTCGAATCAAGGTCTGCGATCGTTCGCGCAACTCGCAGTAAACGATCATAGCCTCTCGCCGAAAGCTTCAGCTGCTCGTATGCCTTGCTCAACAGCCGCCCCGCATCGTCGTCTAAACGGCAAAAGCGCGATATGTGCCGCGTCCCCATGTCGGCATTTCGAGTTATCGGAGTCAGAGTCGGGTCTGTCGCCGCCGCCGAGGAAAACCGCTCGGACGCAAATTTTCTCGCTTTGTTCACCCTCTCGCGTATCACCGCCGAGTTCTCCCCCGGAACACTCGAGGCAAGCTCGTTGTACGGAAGACTCGATACCTCGACCTGTATGTCTATTCGGTCGATCAGCGGACCGCTTATCTTCGAAAGATATTTCTTTATGTCCGCCTCCTTGCACGTGCAGGTGTGCCGCGGATCTCCGAAATATCCGCATCGGCAGGGATTCATCGCCGCCACCAGCATAAACGCCGACGGATATGTCACCTTTCCCGAGGTTCGGGTTATCGTCACCTTCTGATCCTCGATAGGCTGCCTCAGCGACTCGGTAACATTCTTGTTGAACTCGGGCAGCTCGTCGAGAAAAAGCACTCCGTTGTGCGCAAGCGATATCTCGCCCGGCATCGGATTCGTTCCTCCGCCGACAAGACTCGGAGCGGACATCGTGTGGTGCGGCGACCTGAAAGGACGCTCGGTAAGCAGCGATACTCCCTCGGGCAGCATACCCGCGACCGAGTGTATCTTCGTCGTCTCGACCGCCTCCTCAAAGCTCAGCTCGGGAAGTATCCCCGGAAGCCGCTTCGTCAGCATCGATTTTCCCGTGCCGGGCGGTCCGATCAACAGAATGTTGTGTCCACCCGCCGCCGCTATCTCGAGCGCGCGCTTTACCTTCTCCTGTCCCTTTACATCCGAAAAATCGAGCGCACTGTTCCCCGCGCGATTCTCAAATCTGCTGCGGTCGAATACCGTCGGCTCGAGCTTCAGCTTCTCCGAAAAATGGTTGAACAGCGAACGAACGTTCTTCACTCCGTATATGTGTACTCCCTCGACCACCGATGCCTCGCCCGCATTTTTCTCGGGAACGAATATCTCGGTCAGCCCCGCTTCACGCGCCGCAAGACACATACATAGCACGCCCTTTACCGGTCTCACCTCGCCCGAAAGCGAAAGCTCTCCGATAAAGCAGCAGCTCTTCAGCCTCCCATCCCTTACCCCCGGAAATCTTCCGTAGGCGGCCATTACCGAAACAAGTATCGCAAGATCGTAGGACGAGCCCTCCTTCTTCCGATCGGCAGGCGAGAGATTTACGGTTATCGCCGCGTCCGGCAGCTCGTAATCACTGTTGTAAAGTGCCGATGAAACTCGATCCCGCGCCTCCTTTATCGCCGTGCCCGGTAAACCGATTATCTCAAATTGCGGTATCCTCTCCTGTATGTCACACTCAACCCCGACCAAAAAGCCGTCGATGCCCGAAAGCCCCGCGGAATAAACAATTGACAGCATACTACCCTTCCCCTTTGTACAAAATTCTTATGTAAATATTTTATCACATTTCGAAAAAAAATGCAATAGCACCGCGAAAAATATAATAATAAACTTTCAAAAAATGACTTGACTTTGCGCCCGATGTGTGATAAAATCAATCTGTAAGCTTTTACTCCGAAATAATGTAAGCATATACCGCACGAAAGGAACGATCAATATGAAAAACCAAAAAAATTTTGACCTCAGAATAAGCGAGGATCTGCTCGAAAAGCTCTTTTTCGTCGCAAAAAGCGAGGGTCGCTCGCTCAATAACGAATTTCTTCTCCTCGCACGAAACAGCGTTGCCTACTTCGAGCGCACAAAGGGACATATAACCCCCGATAAGCTCGCCTCGATCCGCCCCGAGCTCGAAAAGGAACTAAACGGCAACAGTAAGGATAACTAAAATTCTCCCCGACCTGTAAAAAATAGGTCGGGGAGTTCTTTTTTGCTCCGATGGGCAAAGTCTGTGCGTCAGCGTACCTGCCCGTCGCCGGTTATAAGATATTTTGTCGTCGTAAGCGCGTCAAGCCCCATAGGTCCCCGCGCGTGCAGCTTCTGTGTGGAAATTCCAAGCTCCGCTCCGAAGCCGAATTCTCCGCCGTCCGTAAAGCGCGTGGAAGCGTTCAC
>CAYRKS010000097.1:0-7324 GCA_964424855.1 uncultured Lachnospiraceae bacterium | reverse complement strand
AAAGCTTTAATCTGAAATCCCAACCCAATGTATAAAGTTTTTTGGGGGTGAGGGGAACGAGTTGGCAAAGCCAACTCGGGGGAGAGGGGTGTTTTTTTCAAAAAACACCCCTCTCCCCTCCGTTTCCTTAGGTGGCGATACCGGCGTATTGGTTTTGATAGAGACGGTAGTATGCGCCCTTGTGCTCGAGGAGCTGCTCGTGAGAGCCGACCTCGGCAACGACACCGCCGTCTAAAACAACGATCTTGTCCGCATCGCGAATGGTCGAAAGACGGTGCGCAATGATGAGACTCGTGCGCCCCTTCATTAAAGCGACCATCGCAGACTGAATGTGCATCTCGGTGCGCGTGTCAACCGAGGATGTCGCTTCGTCCAGAATCAGTATCTTCGGATCGGCAAGCACCGCGCGCGCGATCGATAAAAGCTGCCGCTGTCCCTGCGAAAGATCGCTTCCCGACTCCGCAAGTACGGTGTTGTAGCCCTCGGGTAAACGCTCGACGAAAATGTCCGCGTTCGCCATCGCCGCCGCAGCCTTAAGCTCCTCGTCGGTCGCAGTAAGCTTTCCGTAGCGGATGTTCGCCGCTATCGTGTCCGAGAAAAGCACCGTGTCCTGTAAAACTATCGCTATCGCGCGGCGAAGCGTGTCCTTCGGGATGTCCATTATGTCGATCCCGTCGATCGTTATCCTGCCGCTGTCGATGTCGTAAAAGCGCGTCAGCAGATTTACCACAGTAGTCTTTCCCGAGCCCGTCGCTCCGACTATCGCTATCTTCTGTCCGTGCTTTACCTCGAGATCAAAGCCCTTCAGCACCGGCTCGCCTTCCTTGTAGGAGAAGCGAATGTCCTTGAAATCGATGTCGCCGCGAATGTCCTCCGGCTTTATCGTGCTCTTGCCGTTGTCCGGCTCCGAGCCTGCCTCCATTATCTCAAATACGCGCTCCGCTCCCGCTATGGCCGTGAGTATCTGCGTGTACTGGTTCGCGATCTCGTTTATAGGTCGAGTGAACTGCTTCGAGTACTGTAAAACCGCCTGTATCGCGTCTATTCCCAGTCCCGAGCTTGCCGCCAGATAGCCTCCGACCGCCGCGACCAGAAGATATCCGAGGTTTCCGATCATGTTCATGCAGGGACCCATTATTCCGCCCCAGATGTTCGCGCGGATTCCGACCTTGCGGTATTCGGACGAGAGCTTCTTGAACTCGGCTATCGACGCATCCTCCTTCGAGTACGCCATGACCGTTTTGTAGCCTGTGACCGTCTCCTCGATGTGTCCGTTCATGCTTCCGAGAATGCGCTGCTGCTCGACGAAATATTTGCGCATGAACTTCGAGAGCTTGGTCGATACGATGAGCGTCAGCGGGATCGTTACCATCGCCACCACCGTAAGTATCGGGCTGTAGAAGATCATCATCACGAACGATCCGATCAGCGTGATCACCGCCGAGAAAAGCGAGGCGATCGACTGCGAGACCGAGTTCGAAATGTTTTCAACGTCGTTGGTCATGCGGCTCATTATGTCGCCGTGACGGTGCGTGTCGGTGTAGCGGATCGGAAGATAGGATATCTTCTCGAAAAGATCGGCTCTCATCGTCGAGACCGTGTTCTGCGAGAGCTTCGCCGCCGCAACGCCCTGTAAATAGGTCATCACCGACGAGAGAATGTAGACCCCCGCCATGACCGCAACGACCATGTAGAGCTTGTCAAAATCAACGTGCGCGCCGTCGTGATCGATCGTTATCGCACCGATAGCCTGCGCCTGAAGCGCGGGTCCCGCGAGATTCAAAAGTGCTATCAGTATTACCAGCACCAAAAGCATGATGAGCAGCTTCGAATTCTTGCCGATGTATTTTATGAGCTTTGAAAGCGTTCCCTTCATGTCCTTCGGCTTTTCGGCATTCATTCTTCCGCGAGGACCGCCTCCGGGGCCGCCCGGTCTCATCTGAACTATCGGGCGTTCATTCTTGTTTTCAGCCATAATATGACAATTTCCTTTCAGTATTTTTTGCAGTCAACGCGGATCATTTGTCGGTCGATCTCTGCTGCGAATCGTAAATGTCGCGGTAAGCCGAGCAGGTCTTCATCAGCTCGTCGTGCGGAGCAAATGCGATTATCGTTCCGTTTTCGATAACGGCAATGCGGTCGCAGCTCTTTATCGACGCGATCCTCTGTGCTATCATTATGATAGTCGTGTCCTTTATGCTATCGCGAAGTGCCTTGTGGAGCTTTGCCTCGGTCGAAAGGTCGAGCGCGGAGGTCGAGTCGTCAAATATAAGCACCTCGGGACGGCGTATCAGCGCACGCGCTATCGCGATCCTCTGCTTCTGTCCGCCCGAGAGCGACGCGCCCTTCTCGGCGATCATCGTGTCATACCCCTCGGCGAACCTCGAGATGAATTCGTCAGCCTGCGCGATCCTTGCCGCTTCCCTGACCTCCTCGTCGGTGGCATCGGGTCGTCCCCAACGGATGTTGTCGGCGACCGTTCCCGAGAAGAGCTCGGTCTTCTGCAAAACGAAGGCTATCTTCTGTCTCAAGGTCTCAAGCTCGTATTCCTTGACATTCACGCCGTCGATCAGCACCTCGCCCGAATCGGCATCGTAAAAGCGCGGGATGAGATTTACCAGCGAGGATTTTCCCGAGCCGGTGGCACCGATCACCGCGATGTTCTCGCCCTTCTTGACACTCAGCTCGACATTTTCGAGCACCGGGCGACCCGAGGAGTTCGGATAGCGGAAGCTTACGTTCTTAAATTCCACAGAGCCGGTCTCGGTCGTCTCGGGATCGTTCTTCGAATCGACGATGGCCGGGTCGGAATCGAGTATCTCGATTATGCGCTTCGCGCTCGCCGACGCACGGGTCAGCGACTGGAACATCATCGAGACCATCATCATCGACATGAGTATCTGGGTTATGTAGGTTATCGCCGACATGACATCTCCGACCTTCATGCCATCGACAACGCCGATAGCGTCCTCGACCTCGCGTCCTCCGACCAGAAGTATCGCAATGACCGAGCCGTTCATTATCAGCATCAGGATCGGCGAGAGGGTCGCCATGAGCTTCTGTACCTTGAGATTTACATCGCGCAGCTCGAAATTCGCCTTGCTGAAGCGTCCGATCTCGTGCTGCTCCTTTACATACGCCTTTACGACACGCGCACCCGTTACGTTCTCCTGAACGACCGAGTTCACCTTGTCGAGCTTGGTCTGCACCGCCGTGTAGAGCGGAGTCGCCTTCTTGAGCATTATAAATATAAGAAGCAGCTGTAGGGGCAGTGCGCACAGAAGGACTATTCCGAACTTCGGGCTTATCGATATCGCCATGACTATGCCGCCGATGAACTGCATCGGCGCACGGACGAACATTCGAAGGATCTGCGCCACCATGTCCTGTACCGCGGTTATGTCGTTGGTGAGTCGTGTTACAAGCGAGCCGGTCGTGAATTTGTCGGTCTGCTGGAGCGAAAGGTGCATCACCTTGTCAAAGGCATCGTTTCGGAGATCATTTCCGAACGACTGCGCCGCGTTTGACGCAAACGCCGCCGAGAGGATACCGAACATTCCTCCGATTGCGACCAGTCCGAGCATCGTCAGTCCGGTGCTGATTATAAGAGCGACATCGTGTCCGATAACGCCCTCGTTTACGATCTTTGCCATGAGCTTAGGCTGTAAAAGGTCGATGAAGACCTCTCCAACCATCGTCAGCGGAGCGAGGATCGCAAATATCCAGTAGGGCTTCAGATATTTCGCGAGCTTCATTTTGAAAAAATTCCTTTCATATAAATAATTATTTCCCTATAGCCGATTTCACCTGCAAGAACGAGTCCTTACAGGTGAAATCAAGCGATAGCTTATTAAATTATACGTTCTCTCTCGCATTCATGAGATTGTCAGCTACCTTGTCGAGCAGCTTGCAGAGAGTCGCGCGCTCCTCCTCGCTGAGACCCTCCATTGCGATAGAGTCGCCGCTTGCGAACGAATTGTGGATACGCTCGTTTATCGCGCGTCCCTTGTCCGAGAGATAGACCAGAGTCTGGCGGAGGTCATGCTCGTTCGACTTGCGGATGACCAGTCCCTCGCTCTCCATCTTCTGAAGGGTGACGCTGACTGTCGGCGGCTTGAGATTTGCCGCCTTTACGAGGGTGAGCTGGGTCACACCCGGATCGAGGTGTGCGAGATGGAAGAGGATGAGACGATAGCTGTTCGGCATTCCGTCCTCATCGCCTTCTCTGCGAACGTGGTCGCGATGAAGACGGCTGATGTCGTTGATGCGCATCATCGCGTTGTAGTTGGGATCATCGCGTCTTTCGAGGATCCCATTGATGAATTCCTGGGTGATCGGCATTTTTCTCATATGGTAGACCATTGCCCGACTTTGCGGGCTTCCTTTCTGCTCTTTTTGAGCCGTTATCGGAGCTGCGTGAACGAACGCCTTCGCCCATGCTCCGATTTTTTCTCTTTCTTCCGATATTTAATCAGCCTGAAAAATCAGTTGATTTATTATCTAACCAATAAATATTATACCTCATATCGCACATTTTGTCAATGTGAATCGTCAAAATATTTGTGAAATAACTGTTAATTTTTATCCCCGAGGATCGCCATCTGTGCGAAAATGTGGTATAATAGGAGCAACGAATCAAAGAAGGAGCAAAACAAAAAATGTCGATCCCCGAATGCGTCTCGTGCGACTACACCCGCCTGAACGGCTCGATCTGCGCCGAGCATACCCATCCGACCTACGAGCTTTCGATAATACTCAGCGGAAGGCTTCGAATAACCAACAACGGCTCAGCGGTCGAGGCACAGGCTCCCTGCGTGATATTCCACTTTCCCGGAACCTTTCACAGCATAACCGCCGAGCGCGGAACGCCCTATGAACGCTATAATATATATTTCTCGCCCGATGCCTTCAAGGGCAATCAGCCGCTGCTCGACCGCGCCGAACGGCTCTTTCGTTCGCATCTTGCGGTGCTTGAGCTCGACCCCGAGCAGCTTGAGGAGCTTGTCTACTACATACGCCCGCTCATGCGCGCCGAGCATCAGCCCTCACGAAGGCTCTCACTGCTGACCGTGATACTCGATGTCCTCGATTCCTGCCGCAGAGTCGGCTTTTTCCCCGAGAGCCGAAGCGGTGCGGAGTACATAAACGGAGTCGTCCGCTATATCTCCGACCACCTCTCACCGTCGCTCGGAGCGGACGAGATCGCCGAGCGGTTCGAGATAAGCCGCGCAAAGCTCAACGCCGATTTCAAGCGCGAGACCGGAACGACCCTCAAGGAATACATCTCGCTCGCCTGCATCGACCGCGCACGCATACTTCTCTCGACCGGAAACGGTGTCAGTCAAACCGCGCTCGAGGTGGGCTATCAGAGCGTCGGAAGCTTTATTCGCGCCTTCAAAAAGCTGACCGGAACGACTCCGGGAGCCTACGCCGACTTCTGCTTGAAATGACCGATCACCGCCCGCTCGAGAGCGTAAGGAACGCACCGCGCATACGCCGACCTTCGCTCGAGATATTATAAGCATCATAAAATAACCCGGGAGCTCGAAGGATTTCCCGGGTTATTTATTGGCTTTTCGCGCGTAAAATCACTTTCTCCGCAAAAGCACATTATTTTGCATCGACGATCATATAATGCCGTCTCAAATGCCTGACGGCAGATCAAAGCTCGATGACTCGGCTCGATATCCCCGGCTTTACACCGCTGAGCTCGGTCTCGGGATTTTCAATTCCGTACATCCAGCTCGTCTCTGCGCCCGTTATCTCGAGGCGGTCGCCGTCAATGTCGATCACCGCGCAGACCGGAGAATCGAAGAACCAAGTGTGCTTCGCCTGCGAAAGCTCGTACAGCGGCAGCTTGAAGCGATCGGTCGGCTCGCCGTTTTTGTCGTAATCGGTGAAATCAAAGGTCTGCTCGGGGCTGTAATGCTGCTCGTAGGTCGGCATCCAGAAGCCGTTTCGCGCCGAATTGCAGTCGAAATATATCACTCCGTCCACGTTCGTGACATGATCGGTGTGATAATGTCCGTTTATCGCGAGGATGACCGTTTTCCTTACCGCATTGACCCTCGCGAACAGCTCGCGCACCGCCGCCGCGTCTCCGATCGAGCCGCGCCCGATATTGCCCGAAAATTCGGCGTGGCTGACGGTTATGCACCTGAGTCCCTTGTCGAGCGCGTCGAAAAGTGTCGCCTCGAGCCACTTCGGTCCGAGCGAATCGCAGCGTGTCGAGCCTGCGGGAGGTCCGTAGCTGTTCGTCGTATTGTGTACCCACTCGCCGTTTAGGAGCGAATAATTCGTGTCGAGGCAGATAAATCTGAAGCCGCCGCGGTCGAAATAATAATATCCGCAGCCCTCGGCGAAATTCACCTCGCGGTTCGTGAGCATCGGGATGACCGACTCGGTCGAGTTCCCCGCCCCCTCAAGCTCGTGATTCCCGAAGACACCGTAGACCGGCAGCTCGCATTTGTTTTTCATCAGCGTCTTAAAAAGCTCGGGTGAGCCGCTGTAATCGTTGCAGAGATCGCCCGCGTGGAGCAGCAGCTCCGAGCCCGAGTCGTGTGCACGCTCTATTATCCGCTCGACATCGGCTATCGTCGAGGCGTACATCCTCTTTTTGTAGTGCAGATCCGAAAATACCGTGAATCTCATACTATCCTCCCGACTCCGACCGAGCAAAATCGATCGGCTCTCATTTTTTCTTCCAATATTATTTCGGGCGACAGAGCATCGCCGTTTGCGGCAGCCTCGGCGAGATATTCCTCGACCTCGCTCTTCACCGCCTCGCGCCAAAGCGAAAGCCCTCGGCTCTTGAATTCGTAAAGATGACCGCCCTCAAGCTCCTCGGCAGACTCGCCGAAAAGTGCCTCGAGCTTTGCCACAAGCTCGTCCGCCTCGACCTCAAAAAGCGGTATCCCCTCGAGCGTCGGTGATATCCGACAGTCGATACCCTTAAATTCGATGAAATCGACACCGCTTTTGTAGGTTATCGCAAGGTCGCCGTCAAAATACGAGACCGCCTCGCGCAGCTCAAAGCCCTCGCCGATGCTCTCCTCGACCCTTTCGCGTTCATCTCCGAAGCGAAGGCTCTCGAGTGACGCTCCCTCGAAGCTCAGACCCTCGCCCGGTATTATCCTTGCCGTCATTTTAATCCCTCCGATCAAAAAGCTTTCTTCAATAATTATATCACGCGCTCGACCTTCTGTCAAGCCCTTTCGCCCGAAAAGACGAAAAAATCCGCATTTTGAGCGTGATAGCTTCTCCAAAAAACTTTTTTCAAATTTTTTCAACTTTTTTTCGAAAACCCCTTGACAAATCCGAAAAA